>JAYUUP010000102.1:0-8057 GCA_043754825.1 bacterium
GCTAAGTACGAATTAGACTTTGTTCAATTTGCGCTTAGTAATAGCAATTTTACAGGGGTGCTGAGGGTAGCACGATAATGAGTCTTGAGCTTAGTGTCAAAAATATTTCATTGGTTTCTTGGGGTAATCACGACAATGCACCCACCGTACCCACCCAGGGTGTTTTTTCATGTCCAAAACCCAATTTGCCAACAACGGGCTTTTGTATTTATAATACATCATTCTACTAATTTTAGCATGGGAGAATAAGGAGTAAACATGGCAGCTACCAATGAGGAGCTTTGGAAAATTGAGCATGCTGATGGCGAGTATCAAGCCCAGAAATACTCACGTCGCAACTATCACGATGAGTGCGATGATGCACTTGTGCGCATGATCGAGAAAAACAAGCAAAAAATTTTAGGAGTTAAATCAGAAATTACAGAGTTGATACGTACCGATGCTGTCGCAAATGCCGCAAAAATTACTGCATTGTGCGATACGATCAAATCTTTATTTGATGAGATGACTAGCTGGAACAAGGGAATACTCGCAGTCTGCAAAAGACAGCTGATCTGATATCGCAAATTTTTACATTACCCACCACCGAGTGGGTTTTTTCAGGCACAAATTTATTTGCCAACAACGAGATTTTATATTTAATATAATCTATTCTCTAGAAGTATCACGAGAGAATAAGGAGTCAACATGTTAGATTATCTTAAAAAGTTATGGGATCTTGCGCAGGCAGGATATAAGCAGTGCTTAAAAGAGTACCCACATCTTGAGAGTCAAGAATATCAGCACTACAATAAACTTGTACTTGGAATCGATAAAGTAAGACTAGAAACATATAAAACTCAAGTTTCTATCTCGAAATTTATCGACTTTTTTGACAAGAAAAATAGTTTTTTCAACCCGCTTGAAGAACCAGGTAATGTAGAAGAAAAAGAAGAAAGAATTCAAATAAAAGACGAGAACAGCTAAATCATATTAGTTGAAAAACGCTAAATTGAATATCCACTACCCACTCAATCAAGTGGGTTTTATTTTGCCTAAATTAAACATAACTTAAAAGTTGACCATTTGAATACATTGTAGCTTTATCATTGAATAATTAAATTTTATCATGAAAGGAATAATCTACTTGATGACAACGGCAGTTTCCGGTTTAATAAAAATTGGAAAAACAGGCACTGAAAATTATAGAGAACGAATGCGTAATTTAGAGGCGAACGGATACTATAATGTATCAGGATTAAAAAGAATATTTGCTATTGAGGTTGAGGACTACAGCGACAAAGAGAATTTGTTACTCGAAATATTTGCCAAACATAGGGTAGGAGAGAGCGAATTATTTGCCTTGGATTTTGAGATTGTCCAGCAACTATTGCTTTCATTTGATGGGATAGTTATTTTTCCTGAGCAAATAAACAAGGAAAAAATATTTGATGAAGTATCACTTAAGAGGAAACAAAATAGACTCTTTAGTTTTTACAAAAAAGGATTGAAAAACGGCGACAACATTATTTTTGTTGATGACCAGAACATATCTGTTACCGTATGTGGCGAACGCGAAGTCATGTATAAAAATCAAATAATTAAACTATCACCTTTAGCGTATAAAATACATCAAGAAAAAGGTAAGCTCAATGCATCTGGGGCCTATCAGGGCGCGGCATATTTTACCTACAACGGCAAGAAATTAAAAGATTTACCTGATATATCTTAGTATTAAGTAATGTAATTACGTTATCAATGCCGATTATTGACATCCCTCATTTTCTCAGGCAATATCCCACAAATGTCCCTGATCCGCAACCCGACTGACTTGGCAAATCTGCGCTACTCGTGTCGGATTTTGATGTCGTGTCACTATCACCTGCGGACGATGTTGGTGCCGGGTACCAAGTCTAGTGAGATAGACAGTTTTTGTGAGACATTTGGCAAGAAATATGGTGCGACCCCTGCATTTAAAACCAAAAAAGACTACCGGCACACGATCACGTTTAGTGTCGACGACGAGATAACCCACGCGATCCCGACTGCCAAAAAATTGGTGCCGCAAAATGGACTTCTCAAAATCGATGTGGGGTTTGTTTATAAAGGCATGGTGTCTGACGCGGCGCAGACGTATATATTGGGTGATATTTCTGAGGTTGACGTGCTACTGAGTCAGCGGACTGAGGAGGCGCTCAGAGCAGGGATTGCAGTGGTCAAGGCCGGGTGTACGGTGGGAGATATCGGCGCTGCCGTCGATGCGGTTGCAAAAAAATATGGCTACGGCAATGTCCGAGAGCTTGGGGGGCATGGACTCGGGTATAGCTTGCACGACATGCCATTTGTGCCACATTATGGAAAAGCCGGTAAAGGAGCAAAATTATTTGAAAACAAAGTCATCACGATAGAGCCGATGTTCAATATCGGTAGTGCAGCTATGTACATCGATGAAAAAGACGGCTGGACAATCCGCACTCAAGACGGATCGCACTCGGCGCAGTGGGAGGCAGATATTCTCGTAACCAAAACCGGGTGTGAAGTGCTCACTGATATCGCACCAGACCAAATATTGCCACTCTAATATATGTATTTTTTAGCAATTGAGACTAGTTGTGATGAGACATCGCTGGCAGTGCTGGAGTATAGCGGAAAACCTATCGAGAACACCTCGTTTATAGCCTCCTTGAGCTCATGCCACACGCTCTCGTCCATCATCGCGTCACAAGCGGACATCTTTGCCAAATATGGTGGAGTTATTCCGGAGATTAGCGCTCGCAATCACGCCAGCCAGATTTTTGAGTTGTTTGCATTGTTGATGGTGCAGCTCGAGCAGGAGCATGGCATTTCTCAAGATACGCTACTGGCATCGCTAGAGGCAATTTTTGTCACGACTACTCCAGGTCTGGCATCAGCACTCAGAGTCGGGCATGAGTTTGCCAAAGTAATCGCTGCGTTTTCACCCTCAAAACCATTGGTCGTCCCTACAAATCACTTGCGTGGCCATATTGCCTCTTGTTTTGTAAATCCACGCTATTTTGAAAATATCAATCCATTTCCGCATTTGCATCTACTCGTCAGCGGGGGCAATACCCAGATACTACTTTTTGATAACTGGAGTGAGTCACAAATTGTCGCACAAACCCAGGATGATGCTGCGGGTGAATGCCTCGACAAAGGTGGGCGCATGCTCGGCATACCGTACCCAGCCGGTCCCAAAATAGGTAAAATTGCGGGAGCGCGCACTGATAATCCGCTCGAATTGCCGATCAGTATGAAGACAAGCGAACACCTCAACTTTTCGTACTCAGGACTCAAAACTGCTATGCGAAATCAGGTAGCAAAATGTGGCGTGGCTGGAGTCGTGTATGAGCAGCAACTCACTCAAAATGAATTGGAAATACTATACACAGCAGCCGGAAATCCAGCAGGCCTGACAGAAAAACTGGCGTGGATACAAAGTGCGGCGATCTCTCTGCAAAGCGTGGTGGTGTCTCAGCTTATCAACCAATTCAAAAAGCAACTCGCACTCCATCCTACTATTTCCTCAGTCGGACTATCAGGCGGAGTATCAGCAAATACACTGTTGCGCACTCGATTTGAGCGACTGCATGCGCACGTATTTATCTGTGAACAACGGCTCAGTGGCGATAATGCCGAGATGATTGGGCTTGCGGGATTGGCTGATCGATTTATTTGCTCATAATTCCCTGTGGAACTAGGTCTGGAGTTGCTTTGAAAATAGTGCGTGATACCTCGCTGTCGATTTCTGAGAGCAACAATTTGAACAATCGCATACCGTCGTGCTTGAACTCTGAAAGTGGATCTTTTTGAGAGTAACCACGCAGGCGTACGGAGTCGTTGAGGTGGTCGATGGTGACGAGGTGTTCGGTCCAGAGTACATCGATTGCGCGGAGGTAGACGTAGCGTGCCAAGCCTGATTTTACGTAGTCTTGGTACATTTCCCAGCCCATATCGATTTGGTCGTCGTACTGCTTGGTAAGGGTACGAGCGGCTTTTTCTGGGCGATATCCTGACTTTTTGAGCAATGTGTGGATATACTCTGGGGTCACGGTGTCATCGGTGCGGATTGCACGGAGATTGTCTACTGCCTCCTGGAGCTGGATGGTGCGCTGGTTTTTCTTGGCATCTTTGCTAACTAGCGACAAAATACGCGTGATTTCGCCATAGAGTGATTGCGAGATTTCTTTGCGCCACTCAAACTTTTCGCCAAAGAGTACTGATCGGCGTTTGGTGTACACAACTTGGCGCTGTTTGTTCACGACGTCATCGTAGTCAGTGACGTATTTGCGGGAGTCGTAGTTTTGAGACTCGATTTTTTTCTGTGCACCCTCGATTAGTTTTGAGAGCAGTCGATTTTCAATGTGCTCATTTTCTGCAAGCGGCAACATTTTAAAATAATTGGCTCGATCTCCACCAAATACCCGGATGATATAATCCTCAAGTGACACGTAAAACCGGGATTGTCCTGGATCTCCCTGACGTCCTGAGCGACCACGTAGCTGGTTGTCGATACGCCGTGCCTCATGACGCTCGGTACCTATGACAAAAAGTCCACCCATTTCCTTGATTGCCTCATGCTCGGCTTTCCACTTTGCCATGTCTACAGCACTGTCATTTTCCGGCTTTTCTCCTGCCAACTTGATGTCGACTCCACGTCCCGCGATGTTGGTCGCGATAGTGATGGCACCACGTTTTCCGGCAGTCGAGATGATGCGAGCCTCCTGCTCGTGGTTTTTGGCATTGAGCACCTCGTACGGGATACGTGCCTGATCAAGCATGGCACAGAGCATTGCATTTTTCTCGATCGAGGTGGTACCAACAAGAATCGGTTGTCCAGTTGCGTGGATTTCTCCGATTGCCTTGACAAGTGCAGTAAATTTGCCTTGTTCGGACTTAAAAATATAGTCGATAAAGTCCTGACGCACTACGGGACGATTTGTGGGGATGGAGACTACCAGCAATTTGTAGATTTTAAACAACTCCTCAGATTCAGTCGCCGCAGTTCCGGTCATGCCGCACAGTTTTTCGTAGAGTCGGAAGTAGTTTTGGAAGGTGATTGAGGCGACGGTTTTGTTTTCTGATTTGATCTCGATACCTTCTTTGGCCTCGATTGCTTGGTGGAGACCTTGATTGTAGCGCCGACCATTCATGAGGCGACCGGTGTTTTCATCGACGATGATGATCTCTCCGCCGCGGATGACATACTCTTTGTCCTTTTTAAATAGTGCCCGCGCGCGCAATGCCTGATCCAAGTGGTGGATAATGACTACATTTTTCTCACTTTCATGCAGTGATACGAGTCCAAGGGTTCGCTCTACTTTTTCGATACCAAGATCGGTGAGTGAGACTACTTTGCGTTTTTCATCTACGGTGTAGTCCAGGTCTGGGTTGAGTTTTGCGACCAGTTTTGCCATTGTGCGATAGTTGTCGCTCGGCTCGCTGTCTTGAGATGAGATGATCAGTGGAGTGCGTGCTTCATCAATGAGGATTGAGTCGACTTCATCTACAATCGCAGCCACGTGTCCTGCTTTTTGCACGATTTCTTGCGGCGAGGTCGCCATGTTGTCACGTAGATAGTCAAATCCAAACTCGCTGTTGACGCCATATACTACGTCAGTCGCCATATCACGCTGATCATCCCAGTACGCCCGTTTTCGAGAGCATGGTACCAGGTTTTCAACATCTAGCACGGTATTTGCTGAGTTTTCCCCATCTTCGAGCGTCTCGAGTTGCCCTAGTTCACGCATCTTTTTGCTCGCAGCATCTGACTCATACCCGAGCTGAAAGTGAAATGAAGCTTGATTTTGGATCACACCTACCGTGAGCCCTAAAAAGTCATAGATTTTGCCCATCCACGAGGCATCGCGCCGTGCCAAGTAGTCATTTACGGTGACGAGGTGTACCTGGGATTTCTCTGGGAGCGCATTGAGATACACAAACAGTGACGCGACAAACGTCTTTCCCTCTCCAGTTTTCATCTCGGCGATACGGCCTTCATTGAGGACCATGCCACCGATCAGCTGCACCGGATAGTGTTTCATGCCAATAGCGCGATATGCACCCTCACGCACCGTCGCAAACGCTTCAGGAAGTATCTCTAGCAGTTTTTTTTGCAGTTCTTTACCTTCAAAACCTCTGAGTTTGGCACGAAACTCTAGAGTCTTGCCACGTAGGTCGTCATCACTGAGTGCAACATAAGATGACTCTAATGACTCGATTTTTTGGACGAGGAGTTTGTATTTGCCGAGCTCACGGGCTTCACCGACGAGCTGATTCCAAAATCCTGAGAGTGCGCCACGCTGCGCTTTGATGGTGCGATGTGCTGTTTTTGCTTGTGCCATGACTATAAAATATGGGTTATACTCTCCAGAATTGGCCCCTTGGTCGGTTTTGTCAAGATACACTCCTGATTTTTCACTCAATTGCACCATTCTTAAAATTATGAATTTTATTTATTTGTTTGATTTTTTTCCTGATATCATCAGCAGACATAATATTTAATGTATATTTTTCTGCAAACGAACGTAGTTTATTAATTCTTTCATTATCACTTAATTGATTTTCTAAACACTCGATTTCAAAATGAGGTCCCCAGTCTTTGGTCCTTTTAATTGAAATTTGTATTGATTCAACTATATAATCTGTTCTTTCTTGCTCTACTTTATTTACTTCATTATATCCAAGTAAGCACAGCATGTTAATTATACTTTCAATATCACTCACCTTTATTGGTAAATTATATTCTTCAAGAATACTATTCGTTTCATCGCCTAGTTTTAATACCAAAAATGCTTCACTTATAATTTTTTCATACACCACTTTTAGTATGAGTGATTTATTCACAAAAAAATAACTTGTTTTATTTGATATGTGAATACTAGTGGCAATTGACTCAAATAACTTGGTATTTTTGGAATATTGTTTTTCCGTTAGCACACCTCTTAGTTCAATTTCTTTTGCCATATTTTAGAATTAATAAAAAAATTGTATTGTTGATTGGCAATTTCTAAATCAGTTTTATAAATGTGTAATGAGTCAATAAAATGAATGTAACGACAAAACTTTAAATTTAGCTTATGTGCCACATATTGACCAATGGAACACATAGCTTGAAAATCTAGTAATGATAATTTTAGTGCATTTAATGCTCTTGAGTGTACATGCATTTCAAGTCCGTTTCTCGTTTTTCTGAAAAATAAATATGTTACACAGACACTTGAGTTATTTAGATTCGAATATTTAGTTTTCCAAATATCAACTATAGCCCTTTTTGAAAATTCGTTTTTTTTAAGATAGTGAACAATATTTTTTAAAAACGAATTTGTTAAAAGTACTTTAGACCAATGGTCTAATTCGATTTGAGATAAATCTGCAGATACATATGGCAGATAATCCTCAAATGGAAATGAATAACGCATTATTTTACCATCATACTGAAACCCAATTTCATTAACATTTATTTCATTAATTTCAATGCAGGCAGCATCCTCTTTGTATATTTCTGAGTCGGGCTGGTAGCAGTCACTCATAAATAGCGATTCAAAAGTTTTATATGAAGCTGTAAGTATTGAGTTTGATTTAATTATAATCATATGTTTATCTTAAAAAGCTATTTTTTATATCATTTAATCGAGGAGTAAGTTTGACTGGTAACTCTTCATTCAATTCAACTATAAATTCATCACCAAATTTTTTATAATTACCTTTATAAATTTTATAGCTTAATTCACTATAAGCTACATTTACACCAACCTCACCTTTTGGCAATATCCCGTTAAATGGCGCTATAACATTCATACTGTTCCAATAATTCCATATTTGTAGAGCTTTTGTTTGTTCAAAATAAAAATAAAAATCAGGATATCTTCCCATCGATCTTAGATAACGATGGATTAAATGCCCCATCAGTGGAGCAAAATATTTCTCAATCTCATCGATTGACCAATAAATTGTATTCCAATTTAATTTATACACCTCATCATCATTTAAAAGTCGTGACACACATAAATAAGCAATACGCTGAATAACAAGATCGATCACATTTTTACCTAAACCTT
>JAYUUP010000103.1:0-7698 GCA_043754825.1 bacterium
GGCACTCACGTTCCCAACCGGTATAACTAACAAAACTCTCAATAATGACATGCCCGCAGACAGTTCATTTACAGTATTTCGTTTCAATGAAACTGGATATGTGATCAGTGGAAATGCACTCGTACAAACTGACGGTATCACCGGACCAGACGCAAGTACTGGAGCATCGAACTACACCTTCAACGCACCAGTCAAATTTATGGCAGTCGACATGACAAACACTATGAAATTAGGAAATGTCGCAACATTTAATGGACAGGTCACCCTCGACGGCATGAGTAATTTACGTTGGAAAGGTAGCGGTAAAGTCGTCTTTGCAGGAGGACTGAGTGGAAGCACCGGATCAATCAACCCTGCAAATGATGCAAGCTTGGATGCAACCGAAATCACCATCAGTGGACAAACCAATGACTATACTGCGACAAATATCAACGCAATTGGAGGCAAAACTATTGTATGCGCCTCATCGACTTGCTTTGGTAAAACCACCAACCTCGTCAACATTATCGGTGACAACACGATCACAATCAACACTGAGGGCACCATCAGCAATCCAATTTCAATCTCTGGAACAGGAGGCAGTGGCAAGTTAATTTTCAAGAAAACGACTACACTCAACGGAGATATTACCCTTACAAATTCTGCTTTGTTCACTGGTGATTCAAACACTCCAAACACTATAACTGTGGCTTCAAAATTGATCAACAATAGTGAGACTCAAAGCGACATTATGACGTATGCGGTACAACCAAATACTAGTATCTTTAACTTTACGGGTACCATACCTGCAACATCTTTGCCTCTTGGCATCAACGTCAAAGACAATGCAACAACAATTCTAAATACGACAAATCTCGCAACTGGCTTAATGTCAATCTCTGGAAACGTTAGTCCAGGAAAACTGATAGTAAAAAGCCTCGCCTCACTTAGTACCGCAATGGGGTCAGGACTCTCTATATCCTCTGTTGATCCCGTAATTTTTGACCTGCCAGCAAACAGCACAATCGATGCTCGTGTAAACTTTACTGGTGTCATAAATACAATAGTAAATAACGATGTAACACTCACCAACTATAATTTTGGGGTTGGCTCTGTATTCAATAAAACAGGAACCGGCACCATGACATTTGCAGGTACCAATACAACTGTGCCGAGCACTTTGACAATTACCAATGGCCCAATTTCATTTAATAACGATGCTTTTGCAACTACTTCAGTCAATATTGGCTCCGGAGTAACTCTCAAAGGAAATGGAAAAGTCGGTGCAGTAGCAGTGGCGGCAAATGGTACCGTAAACCCTGGTAACTCACCTGGTTGTCTCACAGTTGCCTCTATCAGCTACGTTGTGACTTCAGTCCAAGTAGTCGAAATCGCAGGAAACACAGTGTGCACCCAATACGATCAACTTAAAGTCACAGGTGCTGCAAATCTGGCAAACGCTACTCTGTCAGTAGTTCCAAGCTATACTCCAACAGTAGGTCAAGTATTTACGATTTTGACTGCAGGTACTCTCACTGGTACCTATAGTGGATTGGCTGAAGGTGCAACTATCACCGCAAACACTTCCAAGTTTACAATTTCTTATCTCAACAACAACGTAACTTTGACATATGTAGGATCTACAGTTGTCACTGCATCACAAAATCCAATCACCAACTTGCTCGCACAGACCGGTATTAACTCTACCACTTCGACAATTGTAGCGATTGTGATGGCTATCTTGGCAATTAGTTTTACCTACTATATCCGAGTCAAAGCTCGCAAGTAACAATCAATATACTACAGACAATATAAGCACTGGTTTTTCCGGTGTTTATTTGTTTTTGTGACAGCATATATTTATAGTGATATACTGTGCAAAATGCCAGAGTTACCTGCAAAAAAATTATACCCACTGAGAGAATTGGTATCCCAAATGCCAAAACCACTGATGCGCCTAGCTGCATATTATACTATTGACGGGCAAAGCATGCTCAACAATGCCATTTTTGATAGAGAAAAGACTGGATATACTTATGGAGGACGTGAAGATGGCCAATTTTCCGAATCCACACGCCGAATCGCTAAAATTGCACATTGTTTTAATATTTATAATAAGCTAAATATCACAGAAGAGCCTATCAGAAAACTCAAGGCTTATGAGAATTTTTTGGAGCAGTTGTTGAGCCATCAAACTTTTGAAGATAATTTTAAAGATGACTTTCATAATACTGATCGGCAAATATATTCTGCAAGAAATGAAAAAATTGCTGAAAGTCAAATTGCACAAATAACATTGCAAAAATTATCTCAGAAACTTGTGGAGATATACCGACAAACACCAGCCTTCACCAATCAAAAACCATCTCCATCACATGCCTATCAACTGATCGATGATTTATTGGTGCAGTTGTTTTGTCCACAGGATATTATTGGTACCCCAGTAGCTTTGCTTGATCGAGAAACCAGACGCGCTGGATCTTGCAACGCAGTCGAGGTACTGTATGCCGAACACCCCGACTCGATCAAACAAATTTGCGATCCAAATTATCTTTACGATAAAGTTGTAGCAATCACTAAAACTAAATGCGAGCCAAATGCAATCAGTTTGGTACCACTTACTATTGGATCGATAACGTATCCTGCGGGTAGTGTCTTTGCGTTTTCAACAACCATACCTCTATCAAATCAATCTCAAGTATCACTAGACATCTGTAAATTTGAATTTCTACGGCTGAGCGCTTTTGCACTACCTGCACAGGAAAGAACAGAACTTTTCCCTACATACGATTTTTTTAAATTACAATTTACTGAGTTTTCTGATATATATTTTCCTTCTCAAAAATAGCACAAAAAAAAGACACCTCTGTGGTATCTAATTTTATTTATATTTCACAATCTATTTACCGACGTAAAATACAATCGTGTTTGAGCTAAAGCTATTTTTGCCCTTTACGGTGATTGCCAGATTTCCCTCGGTGTATCCTAATGGGATTGTCCATAAGTTATTGTTAAATGCACCAGCACCTGATGCCACAAAAGTGTATACAATAGTAGCTCCAGTGCGATCGGTTGTGACCTCTAGTGTCTCGCCTGGCAGATATCCACTACCCACAAATCCTACTGCAGTACCTGGTTTTGCAAAGTAGTTGGAGAGCTGAAGTGACGTGTAGATCATCGCCTGCGTAAATCCGGTTTTTGCACTTGCCTTGCTTGTTTGACCTGTTGCTATGACTGACTTTTCACCAGCAGTTCCAAAAGGAACAGTAGTTTTGAGACTAAATGTACCGGCAGTTGTTGCGGTAACATTGCCGAGGCTGACTCCGCCAAACATGATAGCTACTGTTTCACCTGCTGCAAATTGAGATCCCAAAATAGTCACTGGTGATCCGCCGACAGCATAGTAATTATCAAGCTGTACACTCGCATAAAGTGCTGCGACTCCGATCGAGATATTGGCTGGTGATTGGCTAAACGCACCAACAAAACTAAACGCAGCAGAAGTAGTGCCGTACGGGATAGCAACTCCAGTCAAGGTCAGCTTACCTTTTGCATCAGCGGTAGTTGTACCGAGTACTGTTTTGTTGAGGCTGTAGGTTACCTGCTCTCCTGGGACAAACGAGTCACCACTAAAGTTTACGAGTGATCCAGCACTGACATAATAGGTGCTTGGATTTACCTGTGGATAAAATGGTGCGAGAGTGATTGGGAGTGTCGCTGTCGCCAAACTCTTGGTACCTATAACTACAATATTTGCAGTATTTTTGAGTCCAAATGGGAGAGTAAACAATACTTTTTCAAATGATCCTTTTTGAGATGCAGTAGCAGAAATGCTGTTGGTGCCTGAAACGAGTGTCACTGTCTCACCAGGATAAAATCCGCTTCCTTTGATGCTTACGATAGTGCCTGGAAGTGCATAGTAGTTGTCACTCTCGACGCTTGGATAAAACATACCAAGGCCAATACTGAGTGCAGTAGTCGCTAGACTCTTTTTTCCGACAAATGTCAGAGCGAGTGTACCTTTGGAGCCAAATGGTACCGTGTAGTTGGCTAATGCGAGTGCACCAGTGACATCGGTAGTAAACGTAGCCACGATATCTTTACCATTGAGCAATGTTACTTCTTCAGTTGCGGCAAATCCCTGCCCAGTAAACTTGATCACTTCACCAGGTAATACGTAGTAATTACTTGCATTGACCGATGGGTTGAATGGAGCTCGAGTCAGTGTGGTCGAGGCTGTCGCGCCACTTTTAAGACCCTTGAGGACAATTTTTGTCGTGACTGCTTTATCAAACGGCAACACTATAGATTGCTTGGTGAGTACACCATCTTTATCAGCAGCTACCTGAATAATTTCTTTGGCATCCAGCTGGATTGTGATAAGTTCACTAGGTGCAAAGTCTGAAGCACTGACCAAAAAAGTTTGTCCGGACTGCACGTAGTAGTTTGAAAGTGAGACTTGGGGAGTCAGACTTGCAATGCCGAGTGACAACACCGCCTCACCACCACTAGTTGATCCTAATACTCGATAGGTCTTGGTAGTACCTGAAGCTGCATACGGAATCGTAGTTTTGAGCCCTGCCTTGAAGCCACCAAACGCATCAGTGATACCAGTTGCGGTTGCTACAGTTGCCTTGTCTTCAAAAAGTTGGATCGCCTCACCGGGTGCAAAGCCGCTACCACTAAAACTCAAGTCTGCGCCTGGTTTTGCAAAGTAAACTGAGAGTGAGATGGTTGGGTTGTATTTGCCAACTTGAACTGCGGCGCTTGCTTTTGATTTGCTCTTGGCACCGGTGAGTGTAAAGACTGGTGACTTGCCGACCATATTTGTGGAGATAGTGACACCACCAGTGGCTACAAATCCACCATTTTTATCTGTGGTAAATGTCGCCAGTGGAGTAATTCCCTGCCCTTCAGTGACTGTGACTGTCTCCTCCTTGGCAAAACCACTGCCACTAAACGTAACTACTTGACTTGGGAGAGCAAAATATACACTTGGTGATGCTGCTGGAAAAAATTGCCCTATGTTTGCACTAACGTAGACTTGTGCTTTGCTTTTCGCGCCAACCAGTCGAAATGACTTGGAGGTATTTGCATAACTATATGGGATGCTGATGCCACCAGCATTTTGAAACGATCCATCAACCCCTATTACAAAGGTAGATAGTATCGTGGTGCCGAGTCCATCGTATACCGAGACTGTTTCGCCGTTTGCAAAACCACTACCGGAAAATAAAAGTACATCTTCAGGCAATAAAAAGTAATTGCTTGGATATGCGCTGGCAAAAAATTCGCTGATGTAAAAATAATTTGTGGAGACTGCCTTTGAGGTTTGCCCTACTCCCTTGATGATATAGGTACCGGATGGCATGGCGGGGATGCTCACCAAAAGATTTGAAATATTTCCCTTGGCGTCTGCAGTGGTGGTAGCACTAGAGGTTGCAAGCGTAACCGTGACTGACTCACCTGGCATAAACCCACGTCCAGTAACTGTGACAAAGTCAAATGGATTGTTTGAGGCTGACTTGACGTCGAGTGCCGGAGTAAATGGCGTGACGTAATATGCATTTGTAGCACGTAAAGTGTTGCCAGCAAAAAGAGATGACGAAATGCTGAGACTACCCTGCACTGCATTTGATGGGATAGTAAGATCAATCGGACCAAAGTTTCCGAGTGCATTTGAAGTCAAAGTTTTGTCGGAGCTTGCAAATGCATTTGAGCTGTCACCAGCGTGAATGAGGAGCTTGGTGTTTGCTGGATATCCGCCGCCGCTGACCTGGATTGTGGAGCCGGGATACCCGCTAAATGCTGAGAGGGTGATGTACTCACCAGCAGCATGAGCTGGAGTAGAACTAAAAGAAAGCACAGAAACAATGAGCAAAATTGCTGCGAAAAAGAGTGTTTTAAGGTGTTTCATAAAAATAGTTTAATACTAGTATATGATTTACGGATACAACACAATTTTAATCTTGGCAAGGGCGAGAGGACTGTGGAAATATCAAGATTTATCATATTTTAACAACAAATATTTTACAATAAAATTTCTAAATAATAGTAAATTGACAACGGACGTCACTTAGCGCAATATAAACCAATGACTACACTATTTAGCTATGACTGGACGTGGGCACATCCTACAAAGGGTACGTTTGAGATTGAGACTGCAGTTGTCGATCAAAAACCCAGTGGGTCGGCTGTAAAAAATGTACGATGTTTTATATGGGTGGATAAAAAGCTTGTACTAGTGCTATCCAAATATGGAGATTGGCAGTTGCCCGGGGGAACAGTGGAGGAAGGCGAGAGCGACACAGAAACTCTGCTGAGAGAAGTACATGAAGAAGCCAATATTGAGCACCTCGACAACATCACTCAGCTCTGCTGGCGTGTAAACCACAAGACTGCACAGGATAAAACCAGTAAAGTGAATGTCGATAGTTTTTTTGTAGCCACAGCAAAAGATTTGCCTGTGTTTGTATCTGACCCTGCAGGAACTATCGTCGAAACTAAATTGGTTGATTTATCAGAAATCTCGAAATATCTAGCCTGGACACCTATCGAGTCAATAGACAACTTGGTGGAGCTAGTGAAGCAAATGCGATAAAAAATCACCGCCTGAAAAAGCGATGATAGCGTGTAGATCTAAACTGGGTTTCCAGTAAAGTCAAAATGTTGAGTTTGGGTACCAGTCTGCAACTCGATGCCAGTGCGGGTAAAAATCAGCAATGGAACGCTGAATGCCAACCTCCACTGCTCTGTGCCAGCAAGAAAAGTTTCCTGCAGTTCAAAGGTGTGAAAAGTCTTTGCAGAAAACAGTGCATCTGCTTCGTCCACTCGAACCAGTGAGCGATAAACGACTTTCTCGTTGCTGCTACGCAAATTGAACAACAACTCGAGGTGTATGGAGTCTTCAAGTCTTTGAAACAACATCGCCGTATAGATCAGTGGGGCGATAGTAACTGGTTTGCCTGCAAATGCAGCGAGGGCTTCTGGTGAAACAAGTTCGTTGGACATGTGGTCTCCTGTTATCCCAAAATCTTTCTGGAATACATCTTGCTTAGCACATAATATTGCAGCTGGCAAATAACAGCTATATATTTGTATTGTATTATATTGATATCTAATTATTTGCAAAGTGCTTGAATGTCCCGATCAAGTCCGAAGATGATAGAGTTAGAGATACTGTATACCTGGTATGAAAAAAGATATTTAATTGCCTTGTTAGCAACTTTTTGACCATCACGTTTTTATGTGCTACACCTTCTTTATATTGAGCTAAATTTTTTGCTCTTGTGAGGTGAATTTGTGGGATTGTTTGATCTGATCAAAGGGGTGTGGGATTTGACTATCAAGCCGGCGCCTACTCCACCTAAGCCGCCTGTAACTCCGCAGCCTGATATTACCACACTGACTCAAGACATTGAGCCGCAACCAAAATCGCAAGACGAAATTAAGAACGAGGGTTTGCTAAAAATACGCCAAAAAGTATTGCAGCAGTACTCTCAATGGCAAGAGCGAGGACAACTACGCACACAAACAAACATCGAACAATACGATATACTCAAATCACCCCAGCCATTTTGGAAACTGCGATCTGGTGAATCATACGAAGTACGTACTTGTACGCATGTGGCCTGCGAAGGTACCGGTACTTTTGAGGTGTCACAAGCACAACTCGATCACTATAAGGCCAAAAACTATAAGCCACCGAAAAGTTGCTAC
>JAYUUP010000104.1:0-2606 GCA_043754825.1 bacterium
ACCGAAGAGTCGTCCAGCAACGAGAGTTGATATTTTGCAAGTACTTCAGGAACTTTTGAGGCATCACTCATTTTGAGAATCAGTTGATCATTGACGTACAGCGTAGTGCCATATTGATTTGCAAGCGCCCCCTGCCCTGGCTTGACTTCGATACCCTGAGTCACAAATGATTGCGGTGAAATAGCAATGCTCGCCGTAAATGCAGCTTCGGCATTACCAAAGGTTGAATGAGTTGCGAGTAAACTAATAGCTGCTACTCCAAAAATACTGATTAATACAGTAAAAAGCGTCTGTGCGTTTCGTTTCATATATTATATACTTCACATAAAAAAACCATCCTGTCAAGTGGATGGTTGTAGATTTTCTACTGAGTGTAAGCTAGAGAGAATTCCATTTAAAATTGCTTTCCATCGGCCTACTTCGTTATTTTTCCAATACGAATGCGTACTATGCAGCACATACACTGCATGTCTCAACTGATATGCAACTAGTGTATTGTCGACATAATTATCAGTGCGTTCTTGCAGTTCAAGTACTTTTTCTAACATTTTACTGGATCCGCATTTTTTACAAATTTGGGCTGCAGCTGCCGTGATTATCGCGAAATTTTTGGTGATTTCTGCCGCGAGTTGAGTGGGAGTAATGGATTCTGCTGGCATGGTTGGGCGCATTGTTTCCATACTATAGGTTTAGCATATATTTTTGGTTTCGGCAATAATTAGTAATACCACTTGAGATTGGCAGCTAGTTCGTGCGCGTACAAAGACATATTGTCGCCTTTGATGATCACTGCTCCGATACGTGTGCCGAGCTCAAAAGACTGTTCAGTGCTGATACCTCTACTGCTCAGTGCCGCCATGCCAAGTCTAAGTCCTGAGGGTCGCCACGCTGATTTTGGATCAAACGGTATGGTGTTGCGATTGGTAATGACACCCTGAGACTCCAGTATTTTTTGCATCTCAAGGCTATCAATGGTATCCGGCAGCTTGATGAGACACAGGTGAGTTTGAGTGGGTGAAATAATTTCAATACCCGCATCCGCCAGTCCGTTTTCCAGTGCTTTGGTGTTGGCGATCACCGCCTTTGAATAATCAACAAATGATACATCGTCTGGATATGTCTCAACTCCCAGTATCTCCTCGAGCGCCCTACCCGTGGCAGCAATCTGGTGAAAATGTGGTCCACCTGACGTTCCCGGAAAGATAGTTTTATTGATAATTTGCTCATACGTTTTTTTGAAAAAGAGTAGTGCTCCACGCGGTCCACGCATAGTTTTATGAGTTGTCATGGTGATAAAATCAGCTCCTGCATCACCTGCTAAAAAGGGTGTATCGTGGAGTTCTGCAGCCACCAATCCATTGATGTGAGCAATATCTGCTAGTACCAGTGCGCCGTGTTCGTGAGCAAGTCGAATCAACTTTTCAAAATAGTATCTGCGTGGATAAGCTGAAAATCCAATAATAACAAGTTTTGGCTGGTGCTCAATTAGTTTTTGTACAAAATCTTCTTCATCAATTTCAAACGTATTCGGTTCAATTTCCCGCACATCATAGTGGACTTTTTTAAAAAATTTATTCCAGTTGCTGACTGCGCTTAGGTGCGATAAATGCCCTCCGTTAGGTATTGAGACACTCATGACGGTATCACCATACTCGAGCATAGCCAGATACACCATCATATTGGCGTTTGACCCTGAGAGTACTTGTACATTTACGCTATACTCCCGGGTCTGATCAAATACTTGCAGTGCGAGATTTTGTACTTGAGTTTCAAGTTCATCGGTGTACTGATTGCCAGCGTAATATCGTTTTCCGGGATATCCTTCCCCGTATTTATTTGACCATTGTGATCCCAAAAGTGCCAATACTGCAGGCGATGGATAGTTTTCGGATGCGATCAAGTTGAGAGTATTGCGTTGTCGTTCATTTTCTACCTTGGTTAGTGCTAGCATAGATAACATATTACAGTGATACTATTACAAAAATCTAGTTTGGTCAAAATACCCTTGCCAAGTGTGGTAAAGTTTGCTAATCAATAATCATTCTTTTTTACCAAGGGGGTAATGCAAAATAATGGCAGCAAGCAAATTGTTGGTAGCGAAAGCTGAGCGTAGTGCTCGTGCAAAAATCTCAACTCTTCTAAAAACTCTCACTAAAGGAGAAACAGATGAGCAAACCCGAGATCCCAACCACAACCGAACTCCAGCTACAAATAGTGGAGAACACCAACCAGTCCCCGTCTTGTACATCGGATGGAGTTGAATTGTGGGGAAATAATCTCGAACCTCGCGGCTCTAAGCAACCAGAAAAACGATTCACAGCTAACTCAATCTACACTGTTAGCTCGGGAATCAAAGCCTGATGGGGTATTGCCGCGCCACTCACAAAAACCGTGAGCAGCAACGCCTAGCCCGTTTCAAACTTCATAAAAGACGGCGTAACTCTCGTGACAAGCAAAATTGCCAAGGAGTACGCCAGGGTATTTGGTAAACTAAGGAGGTGAAATACTATGGAGAAAAGCATGAAAAAGCCTTATGTAAAGCCTACCTTAACCCCACAAGGAATGTGGTCATTGGGAACAAATGGCAGGTCTTGTGAAGACGATGA
>JAYUUP010000105.1:0-7639 GCA_043754825.1 bacterium
CTGCTCGATGTGAAAATCAGGAAATGAACTGATGATTTTTTGGTTGAGTATCTTTTTATTTTGAGAGTTGATGAAGCCCGTGATCTGAGTTGAGGATGAGCGCCGTAGTGTTTCCATTGGGATACATAACTACGATCCGCGGTACTGTTTGATCAGATATTTGGGTCATAATGTAACTATACCATGTTTAATTTTGTCGCTTTTGTCAAAATTCAATTTCTATTTTCTTTACAAGCATACACAGCATACTTTTGTACTCTACCTCACCAAAAAATATTGGATAGAGGTTTGGTATTTTGATATCAAGTTGTTTTGATTGCTCAGTAGACAAGGGTTCAAAGTTTTTCAATAGTATCGCTCTATTTATATCATTCAATTCAATTGTACTTACCAATTCAAATATACCAATGTTCTGATTTTGAGCCACCTTTTTTTGCGCAATATTTTGCACTGCTTTGGCCAAAAACTCAGCGGTATATTTTTCCCTATCATTGCGCGCAATTTCTACTCCGACGCCGTGTTTGGCATATGATATGAGATTGTGACTACTTGGAATAATTACAATATTTGCAATCTCAAATGCACATGAAATCTGCATATCCAAATCAGTTGGCGCACTAGAAACTATCAAACAAGTAGTATTGGTTGCCGTAGTATTATGAAAATCTAACACCAGATCATGTGTGGCAATAATTGGTTGAAGTTCTGCAGCCAAGTGCTCTTCAAGTGAGTGAGTAGGAAAAATATTTGCGCTGCGATTAAGATCAGTTTCGATAAATCTCACACTTTTCGCGACCGCTTGAGGATGCGCTAAAAGAGTTTTTACACCATTAATTGGATGTGTTCCTAAATAGCTGACAAGCTCTACACCACTTGGCTCACCACCGTGCGTACCACCGATAATTAAAATAGACATGAACAAAAATATGAATATATATAGATATAAATTACCCATTTTTGATTATTTAGCAATGCATGTATTTACCGATTTTATATGATTAAATTTTTGTACCTTGATGGCATGAACGTGCTTTTGCACAAAAAAATACCTGAGTCGTTTTATTTTGAAAAAGAACTGGGTATCCCACAAGACAAATATGAACAGGTGATTTATGACGTAGTCAAAATTCAGGGTGAAAGTATGACCAATGAATTTTGGATGCTCTCTACACTCGATCAAGAGATTGACTACATGAATAGATACCATATTTTGCTGTGTAAACATCTCAATATTGAGCCGAAACCGGAACTCGTTGCACGACTTACTCAGTATCGTGTCTTTGCAGACTATGAATTGGCGCCCAATGCGCTAAATACTATCAAAAAACTATCATTAAGAGTCAAAATCGGCATTTTATCCAATGCTATGCCGTCCCGCAGATATCACGAACTAAAAATTGATAATATTGACCAGTATTTTAGCGCGATTATCCTTTCACGCGAAGTTGGTTTTTTCAAACCTGCAAAACAAATTTACGAGATCGCTGAGCAAAAGTCTGGGGTGAAAACGGATGAAATTATGTTTGTGGATGACAAAGAAAAATATCTCGATGGTGCGGCAAGCACAGGTTGGAAATATTTGTATTTATTTGGAGTTGAAAAAAGTGATAAATATCAAAACCTGACTACTTTTGAGGAGATTGCTGACGTTATTATTGTATAAATTCAAATCTCTATGCGCTTTTCAACTTGTCCATTTTCAGCACCACGTTACAATGGAGCATACGCTGGTCTGAGTAAAAGTACTATTATTCAGGAATTTACTTTTGAAACTCACAACAAAATTTCATTATCTGGAGTAATCGCAACTCCTCAAAATCCTATAGGCTCAGCACTCTTTTTACGGGGTGGATATGGGGCTGAATTTAGGTTGTTTATGGATGTGCTATTTTCAGAATATTCACTCTTTTATCAGTTTGCAACCGCAGGATATACGACGTACGCACTCGATTATCGTGGGACTGGACACTCTCAGGGTGGTGAAAACTACAACGGAACCGATCAAATCCAAGATATTTGTGAATTACTTGAGTATATTTCTGTGCCAAATAATGGCAAAAAGTTGATAATTGGTGGGCACTCGCGTGGCGCTGATGCAGCATTATTGGCAGCAAATCGCTACTCAGGCAAAATCGATGGCTTGATCGCGCTGTCCGGATTGTATGACTTGACTCAGCTTGAAGTACAACGACCAGATTTCTACGATAAAATAACCGCCGGGGTACAAAATACTGAGCAATTTTTGGTAGAGCGCAGTATCGCATGTCAACAAATTTCTAAGCTAAACTCTATCCCAATCCTGCTAGCTCACGGCAAAAAAGATGAGCCCTCACCGGTTCAAAACGCTAAAATACTCTATGATTATTTGCTGTCACAAACTCGGTCTGCTCAACTTGATTTTCAGGTGTATGAGCATGGTGGACACAATATCAATAAACCGTGGGTGGAAATGCTGGAGAAACTAATGTAGTAACTTTGTTATCATTGCAAAGTAAAAAGTAATCAAACAGTTCAGGCTCATTATCTACCTTGTCTCAAGCATCCAATGCAAAGATTTTGACACTAAGTTCATCGAAACAAAGTTCCACTGGACTTAGTTTACAAAATTTTGCGACTTGGTTGCAGTTGAGGCAGGTTTTACGCCTGCCAGTGGTTTTATTTCTTTTTGGCTCGGGCTCGGGCGGCGAGGTGGGCGTAGGCTTTGTTGGCTGCGGCCATCTGGTGGACGGTGTTTCGTTTGTCGATTGCTTGTCCTTCTTCATTGTATGAGGCGATGATGACTTGGGCAAGTTTTTCGTTCATTGGTTTGCCTTTGATACCGCGAGCTGCACCGATTATCCAGGTGAGTGAAAGGCGGAGTGCTCGGGCTGGATATGGCTCCATCGGTACTTGGTAGTTTGATCCACCGATACGGACTGCCTTGGCCTCAATTTGTGGTTTGACGTTTTCGATGGCTTTTTCAATTGCCTCAACTGGCGTTACCTGCAGCTTTTCACTAGCTTTTATCAGGGCTTGTTCGACGATTTTTGTAGCTACAGTTTTTTTGCCGTGCCACATGACGCGGTTGATAACTCGAGCAATGAGCTCACTTTGGTAGGTTTTATCTGGTGAAATAGTAGGTCGTTTCAGGACTCGTTGTCTTCGTGCCATATATGGTGAGTGAGGGTTTAGTGAGTATTTAGAGTAAAATCACACGAATTGTCAAGCCTTTGACAACCCTCTTTTTTTTGCGTGTACTGACAAGCAAGACATGTTCGTAATCGACACCCGTATCACCAAGGACGACATCCTCGAATATCTGACAATTCAACTGCAGCGGGAGGAGACTGCGGTCGTATTTTTACTCGAATTACCAAGTTTTTTGGCGAGCAAGATTGCCTTTGGTTCATTTCTCAAGAGTATCCAGTCGTACCCCCGTCCGATTACTTGGCAAACCAACAACCCTGTAGTAGCTGATATTATTCGCACTACATCGGTGGTCGAGCAAAATGCATCTCATGCACAAATAATCGATGAAAATGATGAGCCAGACAATTTTAATTCCGAATCAATACCAGACGAGATTATTTTGCAAAATCCACGCCCTAGCGTCACCAATCAGCTCCGCACTGTAGTCAGTGGATACCTATTTGTACTTCCGGTTACCGCAATCCCTACTCCAGAATTGGATGATGAAGATGATGATGAACTCGATAAGTGGATGCACTCCATAGAAAATACCCGCAAAGTGTTTACCAAGGACTGGTTTCGCTCGCAACTGGCAGGAAATAATGCTGCGCCCGATACTGACTCAAAGTCAAACCAAACCCCACCGATACAAAAAAATGTCTATGAACCACTGCCAAAACAGCCTGGTATCAAACGAAAATCTGTCCGCTGGGGACGACTATTTATGACAATATTGCTACTCCTGGCAATCGCAGGAGGTATCTGGTGGTGGTATTTTGCGCCGGATATTACTCAGACTGAGGTAGTGATTGAACCAATTTCGCAATCGAAAACTACTGTATTTTCTCTGCCAAAATCAGCGCTTTCAAATCAACCAATCACTTTTGAGGCTCACAGCACTGTTACCCCGACTGGACCTATGGCTGATGATGCCCAAATCGCACGCGGCAAAGTAGTCCTTATCAATAAAAGCAACAAGCCCTACGACCTCAACAACGCCGGATTCTATCTCTTTTCTGGACAAAAACGCTATCTTGTGAGTAAAAATACAACACTTGAAGATACGTTTACACTCCCGGCAAACAGTGAAAATGACAAATATAGTTTTGAAATACGCGCCCAAAAACCAGGAGATGAATACGAGTTGGCAATAAACTCTCAGCTCACAATCACCAACCTAATCCTCCAAGATGTAGGTTCAAATATCCAGGCAAAAGTAATCGAGTCAGTGCACACCCGCACCAACCAACGCCGTTTTACTGCTCAAGACGCTGCCACACTTACTACCCAAAATCAGGCGCAAAACGAAGCTTTTGTCACTAAAAAAACCCAGGATTCTCCTTCACAAATATATTATCTTCCAACTATTGTGAAAACTGAGATCACCCAGTCCAACACCAGTGCCAGTATCCAAGATTTTGTTGATACTGTGGAGCAAAAAGCTACTTTTATCACTACAGTTTCTGGCTTGACTACTGCTCAAATCTCGGCGGTGATTGCGACACAAAATTCCACTATTTCTCAAGTGGTTAGTCTTTCAAAAGTTTCACTCAAAGAAGAAAAAGATGCAGTGACCGGTACTGCTCAAACGATAATATTTGAAAAGGTAGATATTGTAGCCCTGCAAAAAAACCTAGACGCTGGACAAGATATCGCGACCACCAGTACTTTTAACGTACGTATCGTCACCACTCACACCCGCCCTGGTTTGATCGAGCTTTTTACACATACCACACCTCGTAAAACTATCGTTGTTGCCCCGACACCGTAAAGTTGCACAGGTTTTGGTTGTGGTGTATACTTTTGATATGTTGATACAGGACGTATTTAAACCCGCAAAAGGCATACTTGCCATCGATGAGAGCGAGCACACTTCTCAAATGCGATTTCAGGCGCAAGGTTTGGTCTCGACGCCTGAAGCACGGCGGCAGTGGCGCTCAGCAATTATTACCACTCCAAACCTCGGTAGCTACCTTTCGGGGATTATTTTGGTTGAGGAAACGCTGCTGCAAACCACTGATGACGGACGGCTATTTGCTCACATTTTACGCGATCAAAACATTGGTGTTTTCGTCAAAATTGATCAAGGACTCACTGATGACGGCATCTCCCAACCCATGACTTTAGGGCGCGTTGATCTAGAAATCACTCTCAAACACCTGCTTTTGACTGCACCAGCTACTTTGGTAGGTACCAAGTGGCGATCGGTATTCTATCCGGCGCGTGAAACAACTCAAACACTCAGTCCTGCAGCAATTAGCAGTCTCGAGCAGCTCGCTCAATATGCTAGCATAGTACAAAATGTAGGTTTGGTACCAATTGTCGAGCCCGAAATTATTATTTCAAGCACTGATACTCTTGATAAAATCACTACCGTTACAAACCAAGTTATGCTTGCTCTCGCACACCAACTTACTGCTTATAAAGTAGATCCTGCCCAAGTAATTCTCAAAATAAGCTTCGTGTATAGCACAGAACAAGCGAGTGACTCTGTGTATCATGCATCTACTATCGCCACACAAACTATAATGGCAATCTCGCAGATTTACCATTCGGTTTGCGGTGTCGTATTTCTCTCAGGTGGACTCAGCGTATCACAAAGCACTTTGCTTTTGGCGTGTGTGCACGATCAAATTTCACCAGATTTTTTACATACATTTTCCTTTGGACGTGCGATTCAAGATTCGGCATTTGCAATGTGGAGCAAAAATTCAAGCGATATCCAAAGTGTCCAACAAAATCTCATCCAAAGCTTGTACAGCATGTCGCAATCTATAAGTACACCTGGGGATCAATTGCTGAACTAGTCGCATCAGTTGGTCGAGATCGTGTGCGGACTCTGGGCAAGCGCGTTTGCTTGGTCTTGAGCGTATCGAGTTTAGTTTTTATGTCCATGTCACGGGCTTTTTGCTCCTTTGGCGGTACGACCATCGAGAGTGATTCAGCGTGATCGATTTGAGATACTTGATCGACAAATACATAATACTGCGATTGCGATTTGAGGCGCTTCTTTTCTTGCCACACTGCTCGGATTCGATCGATAAAAAAATAATGGTCCGCCTCCGCGTGTAGTTCAAACGATGTAAATCCACCTACTCCAATCAGCAGTGTCGTCTTGCCATACCCCTTGAGTTTTTGAAACACATACTGAAAATCACCATCCCCACTGATCAAAATATACACGTCAAATGTATCTCTGAGCTCAATCGAATCCACCGCTAATTCTATATCTAGATTGCCTTTCATGTTGTTATCTGCAAAGATTTTAACCGGCTTTTTCACGATGCGATATCCCAAGTTTTCCATTTCTGCCAAAAAATCAGTTTGTTTGGTTTCTTCAGGTTTATAAGCCGTGTAAAAGTTGAGAAAGCAAGACTTAGTATGTGTGCGGAACCAGTCGATGATTGCCTCGTAGGAGATATGTATACCCTTGGACGAGGTTCCAAAGTAGAGATTTGCGGCATCTATAAATACCCCGACTCGCTGACCCTCAATCAGCCCTGAGAGTTTTTTGATCATATCGTCGTTTTTGAACGATCGGGTGCGCGTACTACCGCGGCGAGAAGAAGGGGTGTTAATATGTGTCATGAAACGTATCTTTGTAATATCGGGCGTACCACAGGTATTTCCAATAGGTTTTTTGCCAAGGGTTTTTGCGCCAGATTTGATTTTTTGCCATCACTTGAGTTCGCAGTTCAAACAATGTTGATTTTTCAATTTTGAGTCCAAACGGTACTACAAATGCCCCGGGGATAAAGTCAGCCGGTGGTGAAGAAAATGCGCTTTGCTCATATAGTGCCGCCAGATAGTGCACTGAAAACACATTGGTGCGTACGAGCGGGTGATCCTCTGCAGAAAAATCGGGAAATATGCGGTACTCGCGCAGGATATCGACTCGGTACAATAGCTTGACAAATGGAGCAAACCAGACCGCGTTATCAAACAAAGCATCGATGGAAAATAATTTTTTGAGGTGTGACATCGACTCCTGCGCAAACAATACATTTTGATCCTTTTGAATTAAAAATCCAATTTGATATAGCAATTCATTTTTACCCGCTTTTCGTGTTACAAACTCTACGGTAGTCTCGATATAGTTATCGTTCCAGTACTCATATGGTTGTACGAGCACCAGGTATTCACCGCCTAAAGTTTGCGAAGTAAATTCACGCGCATCACTCACAAAAATAACCGGTATTTCAGCAATTTCAGGTGAGTATTCTTCTTTGAAACGTACAATATGCTTTTCACTTCCGAGTACAACCAACTGCGCACCAGTCCAGGTCTGGCGAGTCAAAAAGTCAAAGTTGGTGCGCTCAAACTGATCAGAAAGATGCAGTAAAGCGCTCACCTCGAGCCTAGCGGTCATATCTACCATTACACAGCAAAACCAATGTCGTCAAATGCGTAGTTGACGGGACAAGAAAATGATGAAATTATCTCGCAAAATGACCATTACTATTGCTGTCGT
>JAYUUP010000106.1:0-2497 GCA_043754825.1 bacterium
AAAACGGATTTTATGCACAGCAACTCCAAACGATCGTACCGGAAGCAGTAGTAATCGGAGGCGACGAAGTGGATGCCAATGGTAAATTGACAAATCCTTGGGCGGTTGACTATGGACGTGTGACTCCAATCCTGGTCAAGTCAATCCAAGAACTCAACGTCAAGGTAGACGCCCTGGCAGGACTCGACATCAAGACAGTAGTAAAGCAACTCGACGAAATGAAAGGACTCCAATCCCAAAACGACGCAGCCTTTGCAGACATCCGCGCATCGCTAAGCAAGCTCGACACCCGTGTCACGTCGCTCGAGAAAGCTAAAACCGCTCAGGACGCAACTAATACCACTCAGGAGGTAAAATTAGAGGCACTCCAGGTACAGCTCGATGCTCTCAAAAAGAAAATTGAGGCGAGCTCGAGTTCAGCAATCACAAAATAACCTGATTAAAAAACAAACTACCGGCTATCCAAGCCGGCTTTTTTGTGCGCAAGTAGTGCCATGATACCAAATCCGCGCATTATATTTTTCCTACATTCCATGTATTTGGACAAAAAATGAACATTGTTCGAACCGAAGGTGAGTTTATGTTTATTTACAATGGAATGGAAGATAGGTGCATCCCAAAAAATATACCGTCGCTTGACTTTTTGGTTCATTTTTTGGTCAAGTAAAAATGAACAAGCTGGAGCTATACAATTAATTTAAAAAATTTAGACAACAAAAAACACCCCTTTAGGGAGTATCTTATGAGCGTCGCTATTGGCCTACTTTCCCCAGTATTTGCATACTAGTATCATCAGCGTTTATGCGTTTCAAGACCTTGTTCGGAATGGAAAAGGTTGGTTCCACATCACTTGAAATAGCAACAGTCATAGTAGTAGCACGACTTAAGACAATTGTCAAGCCTAAAAGTAAGCCCGTCTAGTATTTTTGATCTATTGTATTTTTGTCATTCCGGGCTTGATTGGCAATCCAGTACCATTTACTTGTACACTAGAAACAAATCTCTGGGTCAAACCCAAAAATGACCGACAGGCTCGCACACATAGCATGTTGATGTGTTACTGTACAATAAAACCTAAAAAACAAGACAAAGCCAAAATTTAGCAAAATAGCAAATTACCTTTTTACTATCAATTGCCATTTATCGTGCAAAATACAGGATAGTGTACTATTGCTTAAAATTATTTACTAGACTATACTGCTATGGATCATAAAAATATAAACAGACATGTTCCTATCCACGTTTTGGAAATCAGCACCATGGCTCACAAAAGTGAGCACGGTTTTGTTTGTAGTAGCGGGAGTACAAATGGGGTATTTGGCAGTGGCTCCCGTACCATATCGTGTCATGGGCGTAGTTCCAGCTGAGCTAGCGAGTGAATCTGCGGTTGCAGTGCAGGTCACAGTGACTGATACAGCAAATACACTCAAGGTACCGATCATAAAAGTGGTAAACTCGGTACCGGTGGTGGGAGGAAAATTTGACGCGACCGTGACGCCGGATTGGTTTTCTGCACCGGCATCGGGTAGTGTCAGCGTGTGCATTTCGAGGGTTGGACAACCTTGTACTACTAGCACCGCTGCACGTCCACAACCAAGCTGTGAGAGCTTATCGGCAACGCAAGGCGCAGGACACTGGCTAGAGTTTATCAAAGCTGGAGAACAAACTCTAGACTTTAGCAATGCCTGCGAAAAAGCTGTAGTTAAAGAAAATTTAGGGGTAGTGGGGGCTAAAGGGGACAAGGGCGATCAGGGAGTCGTGGGAGTGTCAGGGCGTGAAGGTGCAGTGGGGCAGGTGGGGACACAAGGTATTGGGGGAGTTGCAGGTGTGGCCGGCACAGTGGGAACACGCGGGGAAACTGGGCAAGTGGGAGCAGTAGGAGTCCAAGGATTGATCGGTGTGCCGGGTAATGCAGGCGTTCAAGGCTCACCAGGTGTACTCAGCATCACAAGCGACCAAAATATCACCGGGTCACTGACAGGACAAAACTTGACTCTTGGATGGAGTGGGGTACTCGGTGTCGCACGGGGAGGTACTGGGCTGACTAGTACCATACCGGGTGGCCTAGTAGTCGGAGATACTGCAAATACACTCACTCAGCTACCAGTTGGCGCGCCAAATCAAGTTCTCACTGTCGTTGGTGGCATGCCCACCTGGCTCAACCCTATATCTGGATTTGCTGATCCGCTCACTACTGCGGGCGACCTCAACTATCGTGACTCTACAAACACCACTACACGTCTGCCGATTGGCACATCTGGGCAAGTACTTACGGTTGGCGCAGGCACCCTAAGTTATAAAACTCCGACTGCATTCCCCATTAGCTCGGTATTTGGACGCACAGGAGTAGTCACATCAGCATTTGGCGACTACAACACGACCCAAGTTGGCGAGGGTGCAAATCTCTACTATACCAATGCAAGAGCTGATAGTCGACTGACAACGCTATTTCCAGGACTTTTTGATACTCGATTGGCTGCTAAATCCACCACTAATT
>JAYUUP010000107.1:0-7265 GCA_043754825.1 bacterium
CTTACTGGAGTGACTTTTACACTGGTTTGAGCACTTTTGGCTGCAGACTCAGTCTTGGCTTTGAGCAGATCAGAGGCAAACACTTGAGAAAATATCGTGATAGTGAGAGCTACAATCATCACCAACGCCAGTACGGCAACAACAAATTTACTTCGCATAATAATGATAGTTTTGAATAAAGTTTGAAATTGGTCAAGTGAGGTATTATTGGGTATATCAGTCTATTTTTCAGAATAATAAGCTGCAAATATTTGAACACTAAGCTTTAATTTCAAGCAATGCTTGAGCCTGCTACTTAGCTCATCAAATTTTAAGTCAGTTTTTTCACTCGAGATTGACTTTTTTGACTTTTTATACTGCTTCGTACTCCTCTTGCACCTCCTCAGCATTGATACGCTCTGGAGCATAGCCCGTGCCTGCGGGGATCAGCTGTCCAAGGATTACGTTTTCCTTGAGTCCTGAGAGCGAGTCTTTGCGTCCTGAAAGTACCGCCTCCACCAATACTCGAGCCGTTTCTTGAAACGAAGCCGCTGACAAAAATGAATCCGTCGAGAGCGATGCTTTTGAGATACCGGTTACCAAACGCTTGAAGATAACAATTGACTTTCCTGCAGCTACAAGCTCCTTGTTTTTGTTGACGATGATCGGCATCGAAATCATATCTCCGATAGTAAACTCACTCTCACCTGCATCGAGTATCTGTACTTTGGAGCACATTTGACGGATAACTACCTCGATGTGTTTTTCATTGACGTCAATACCGTTTGATGAGTAGATTGCGTTAAGTTCAAAGATCATGTACTCCTCCAGCGCGTCCATACCTGCTTTATCGAGCAAATCTTGGAGGTTAAGGTGTCCTTCAGCGAGCTGATTTGAGCGTTTGACGAGATCATTTTCGCGCACCAACAGTTGCTGCCCTGGCTCCACAACATACTCAGCTGAGGTGACTTTATCGGTTTTGAGCACTACGGTATTTCCGACTTTTTCCACCATCGCCGCAGTAGTTGCGAGTGTAGCCTCTCCATTTTTATCGATCATAACGATATCACCGCTAGAGACTGTCTCTCCAGATACCGCGATCATGGTGTTGAAATCTGAGTGAAATGGCAACGTCACATCAGCTGACTGTTTACGCACCTTGATGACATATCCAGTATCAATCGAACCTTCAATTTTCTCGATCACTCCGTCAAAATCCATGAGGGGAGATACTGTTTTCGGGATACGTGCCTCAAATATTTCCTCTACTCGCGGGAGTCCTGAAGTGATATCTGACTTGGTGAGGACACCACCAGTGTGCTTTGAACGCATGGTTAGCTGTGTCGACGGTTCACCGAGTGATTGGGCAGCCAAAATACCGACTGGAGTTCCCATTTTTACTATTTTGTGATCTGAAAAGTCTGATCCGTACGACATCTGATCGATTCCCTTTGGTGTCGGCGACTTGCTGATCGAGTAAATCCAGACTTCATCAATATCGATTTCACGCACCTCTTGTAGTGTCTTAAAGTCAATGAGTTGGTCTTTCTTGACGATTACTTTGCCTTCATGTATCGCATCCTTGATCAAATATCGACCATAGACCCGATCCCACACTGATTTACCCATCTTAGTACTCTTTTCTCGCGTAATTTGTTTTCCTAATTGGTCGCCAGCATGCTCAATAGAAATAATCAAGTTTTGTGCTACATCTACCAAACGACGGGTAAGATATCCCGAATCTGCCGTTTTGAGTGAGATATCTGCCTGTGCTTTTCGTCCACCTTTGGTAGTGATAAAGTACTCAAGTGCAGTCAATCCCTCCACAAATCCATGCTGTGCTGGGAGCTCCATGATAGTACCCGTTGCCGAGACCGAAAGTCCCTTCATACCGGTCATTTGGTTGAGCTGAGAGATATTTCCACGTGACCCAGAGTTGATCATCATACCGATATTTCCAAGCGGATCAATCGAGGCTTTTACTAGTTCGGTGACCTTGTCGATGGTGTCAATCCACACATTGATAATTTGGTTGTGACGATCTTGCTCTGTCATAAGTCCGATATCATACAAATCCTGAATTTGGGACACTTTTCCATTTGCCTCATCGAGAAGCTGCTGCTTACCAGCCGGAATGTGCATGTCAAACGTCGACAGTGAGATACCAGACTGCGTGACGTATTTGAAGGAGATGTCCTTGATATTGTCCAAAATTTGTGGCATCACATCTGCACCAAGAATATGATACGAGTCATTGAGTACCTTTTCATAGGTTTTTTTGTTGACTTCTTTATTGATGTACGGTGCGTCTTTTGGAAATGCTTTGTTAAAAATAATACGTCCGGCAGTAGTTACGATGCGATCGCGCGTGCCAGTTTCCTTGTTTTTAATACGAGTAATAACTGCCTCTCCTAGCACAACTGCCTTATTTTCAAATGCCGTGAGCACCTCAGAAAAGGTTGCGTACGAGCGCATTTCTTGGTCGGCAACTTGCTTGGTGATCGCTGTGAGATAGTAGGCACCGAGGACGATATCCTGCTTTCCTTGCATGATCAGCTCACCTGTCGCTGGTTTGAGCAAGTTTTTAGTTGCCATCATCAAATCTCGGGCTTCTTGCTGCCCTCTCAGTGTGATCGGCACGTGAACCGCCATTTGGTCACCATCAAAGTCGGCGTTGAAGGCATTGCAGGCTAGTGGGTGCAGTTGGATCGCACGACCCTCGATTAAAATAGGGCGAAACGCCATGAACGATAGTTTGTGCAATGTCGGCGCACGGTTGAGCATCACGTACTTTTCAGCGATTACTTCATCGAGTATATCATAGATAAGCGGGTGCTTGTTTTCGATGAGTCTACGGGCTGAGTGGACGTTGAAGGCCTGATCTTCTTCTTTGAGTTCGCCCTGCTCTGACTTTCGGATAATACCTCCGATCAAAAACGGCGTAAAGAGTTCGAGTGCCATTTCTTTTGGTAAACCACACTGATCCAGTGTCAACTGCGGACCAACCACAATCACACTACGACCCGAATAATCAACTCGTTTTCCGAGCAAGTTTTGTCGAAATCGACCTTGTTTTCCCTTGAGCACATCGGTGAGTGACTTGAGCGGACGACGAATACCAGTCGACGCCATGACTTGCTTGCCACCGCGCGCGCTGTTATCAATCAACGCCTCGACTGCCTCTTGGAGCATGCGTTTTTCATTGCGTAGGATTACCTCTGGGGCTCCGATTTGGATTAGCTTTCGTAGGCGGTTATTTCGGTTAATCAGGCGACGATACAATTCATTGAGATCGCTAGTTGCAAAACGTCCTCCATCGAGCTGCAACATCGGGCGCAATTCAGGCGGAAGCACCATCACACGGTGAATAATCATCCACTCGGGCTTGGTGTTGTTGGACAAAAAGTGCTTGACGAGCTTGAGGCGCTTGACGAGCTTTCGCTTGGATTCTCCTTTAGCTTTGAGGATTTTTTCGTTGAGTTCAGCACATTCTTTTTCGAGATTAATACTTTTGAGCAACGTCTCAATCGCTTCAGCCCCTATTTGGGCCTTGAACACTGGACCAAACTTCTGTGAAAGCTCTTGGTACTGCATTTCAGTAATGACTTGCTTGTGGTTTAGCACTGAAAGCTCCTTTTTTGCCACTTCACTGATCGCCTCAATACGAGAAATCATCTCAACTTTTTGAGTTTTTGTAATTTCTTTGTCAGCTTCGTATTTGGTTTTAAGAACTTCAGGATCGATATCGCCAGCTGCCGCAGCTTTTTGCTTTTGGTACCCCTTGGATAGATCATCAAACTTTTGGTCGTACTCAGCTTCGAGCTGCTTGATACGGTTTTTTGCTTCTTTGTCGATGCGGGATAGATACTCGTCACGAACCGCTAGGTTGATGTCAGTGATAATATATGCCGAAAAGTACACCACTCGCGATACGTCGATTGTTTTCAGATCGAGCATGAGTGCGATGCGGGATGGTACGATGCGGAAAAACCACGGGTGGGCACAGGCTGCAGCTAGCGAGATATGCCCCATGCGCTCACGGCGTACTGAAGAGTGAGTCACCTCGACACCACACTTGTCACAAATCACCCCTGCATAACGGTAACGCTTGTACTTGCCACAGGCACACTCCCAGTTTTTGACCGGTCCAAAGATAGCCTGACAAAACAAACCATTCATTTGAGGTGTACCGGTACGGTAGTTGATTGTCTCTGAGGTAAGGACTTCACCGTAGCTCATGTTGAGCATTTCTTCGGGGGACATCAACTCAAGCGAAAGCGAGTTTACATGGCGCAAGTTTGAGGGAATAGCAACGTATGACATACAAAAATAAAAAAAATAATGGGGTTTTTGGTTGGGGTATCCGAGCAAAGACGAGTAGCTATCTCATGGCGCGGTTCATACCTAATAACGCACAAATAGACCCTCAAGGGGACAGTTTATACACAAACTCTAAAAATCAGAGCCAACATGCTGAGTTGATATAAGCACATTTGGCAGGTTTTGTCAAGGGTAAAACTGAAGGTTTAGGCATAAAAAAGCAGCCCGGGTTGGGGGCTGCATACTGAATATTAATCAGCTGATTGAATTAGCTCAGGCGTTTCAGCTGTAATTATAGGTTGTGATGTAGGTTGTGATGGATTTTTAGTCCACCCTAGCGAAATTAATTCTTGTTCAAGATCAGGAGCAGTTTTAGGATTATCTAGACCGTAGCTCAAGCGAGTACGATCTAGACCTTTTTGATCACCAGTGTCATACCATTTTGCCTTGGTGATACACCCAACCAGTGCTCGATTTTTCTCCTTATGAGATTCAAACAAATTGGCTACACGAAGTTCGCCATCACGTCCATCTGCTATTGCAGTTGAGAGATAGGTCAAAATCTGCCTGGTTATGATGTATAAACCATTTGCCACTTCTTGCGATGGAGCTTCGTTCGCAGTAGGTTTTTCCTTGAACTGCGTGATATTTAAGTAAGAAGAATTATCGATTAACTCATATTTGGCTACGCCAAAGCTACTTACCATTTCTTTCGGAACCGTTGAAAGCATTACAATTGGTTCTCTGCAAGCGTAATAAGCATCGATAGCTTCAATTACTGGATTTACACCTTGAAAAAGCGAATCGCCAAATGCAAGTACAAAAAACTCCTCACGAAAAACAATTGGAAATGCACACGCAAGTGCAATTGCATCACCTTTACCACGACTTTCCTCTTGAACTACAAATTCTATTGAGGTTGGTTCATTCCAGATGCGCGGATAGTCATGGATATATTTGCCTCTTTTAGATGCCAAGATCGCTTTTTGTTGAGCAAATGTGGGGCTTAGTTCTTGTTTGAGATGCTCTTGCTCGGGACTAATCACAATCACAAATTTGCGAATACCAGCATCAAGCCCCTGAAGTATGATACGCGCTGCGATAGACATACCTACAATATCTGCAGCTGGTTTGGCCAGCGCAAGAGTGAGCATACCGAGTCGTTCACCTTTACCAGCGGTGAGAATAACCATCGTTATTTCATGAAGACGTTTCACATTACCACCTCCTAGTGGAGACTGCTTTTTAGCATAGTTTTGAGTACCTGTCAAAAGGGTTGCCAAAACAGAAAATGCCCGCAATTATTGCGATATGAGAACCATCTTTTCCAAGATTATCGCAGGAGAAATACCCAGTTACAAATTAGTGGAGACTGAGTTTTCCTTTGCATTTTTAGATATTCACCCCGAAAGCGTAGGGCACACCTTGATCGTACCAAAAGTTGAGGTGGATCAGTGGTTTGAGGTGCCGGATGAGTATTATCTCGATGTCATGCGCCTTGCCAAACAAATTGCCCCAGCTCTCATGCAAGTCACAGGCGCGTCGCGGATTTTCACCAAAATTATCGGGACAGATGTGCCCCATTTTCACCTGCACCTGATACCATATAAGCCAAGTTTACTCGAGGGTGCATCGCTAGAAGTTGTGGCGCGGGAGATCAAAATATTACTTTCTCATGCCAAAGACTAGTATTATCACCGTAAATTATCGGGCGGCTGACTCAGTGATCGAAAGTGTGGAGAGCCTGCTGCACGGCACCGATCAAGATTTTGAGATGATTATCGTGGAAAACCAATCACCAGATAACTCGCGAGAACTGTTGACTATCTGGCTCAAAGGTGAGTATTTGCCAGAGATTGAGTCGACTGATCCACGCGTGATTGCCTGCTCCCAGCCATTTGTCACCGCACCACTCAATTTTCAAATTATCGAGGATGGAAAAATCATTTTTGAGCAAAACTCACCTTTGCCACTTATCAAGTACGTGATCGCACCAGGCAACAATGGCTTTGCCGCGGGATGCAACTACGGATACGCCTACAGTGATGCCATAGACTATATTTGGTTTCTCAATCCGGATACTGCCGTGACACACATTACCCTTGCTGAGCTCGTAAATACTGCCGACACATTGCAAAAAGACGGGGTAAAACTAGGGTTTTTAGGCTGCAAACTTCTCAACTACTACACGCCAGATACCATCCACAGTATCTACAAAAAACAACTGGCAAATGGCGGCAACACTCACACCCCGGACAATGCGCCAGACGACGGCACTCGCTACGCCGAGATCACTCAAGACGTAGATTTTCTCACGGGTTCGAGCATGTTTATGCCGCGGGCGGTAGTTGAAAATATCGGACCGATGGATGAGACGTGGTTTCTCAACTGGGAGGAAATCGACTGGCAAATGAAGGCCAAAAACGCCGGATACGTCATCCGTACCAACCAAGATATCGTAGTATATCACAAAGTCAGCATCACCATCAACTCGTTTGGCTCCGGGTACTACAACACTCGCAATATCCAGTACTTTTTGCAGAAATATTATCCTGAGCGATTGCCAAATTATACGTGGAAACTACTATTGAGCAAGTTTTTTTTAGCGCGGCTTTTACGAGGACGCAAAGATGAAGTGCGCGGAATTTGGCTTGGACTGAGAGATTTTCGACGCGGGGTACGGGGTAAATTTGGTGGGAAGTAAGCTTTGACGAAATCAGTAAAGTTTGCTAGAAAAAAGTGATGTTACAGTCGTTGTATGCAAAGCACCACAATTTGGTAAAATATATGGGAATTGGGGTGATAAATACCATTTTTAATCAAGGATTGTTTGTGCTTTTTTTTAATATTTTCAAAATCGACAAATACATTAGCGAAATTATCGCAACCAATCTCTCCATTTTTCTCAGTTTCACTCTCAATACTCTCCTCAATTACAAGACGTTTGATCAGATAATCACTCGATT
>JAYUUP010000108.1:0-7204 GCA_043754825.1 bacterium
GGCAATTTGGATACGCGACTGATCAATATTGAAAACTCCAAGGCGATATTGTTCGGATTCATGTTTGCTGAGCTTGGTGAGATGTGCGATATCAATAGGATACCCAAACAAATCTACATATCCGAGCCCCATTATGGCTGCCTTATGCTTGAGATCTTCCTCATAAAATGCCTTGTCCAAGTTGGTTTTGAGGCGCATCATGCCCTCCATTTTTTTGGTCGAAACGGTAGCGATACTGACATCACCTGCCTTTTTCTTGCGAGACGCGAGCTGAACCGACATATTTGTTTATAAATTTATAATGATAGTATACTCGTGTTTTGAGCTGTCGTCAATATTTTTTACCGTACTTTTCTCATGAGACACGCTTGACAAATTGCAAAATTTGAACTCAAATATATCTTATTGCAGTCGTAGCTCAGTGGATTAGAGCGTCTGGTTGCGGTCCAGAAGGTCGCAGGTCCGATCCCTGCCGATTGCACCAATCCCTTTCAAAAAAGTAATATTCCTAATAGGAATTTTTTTTACGCTTTTTTTAAGTATAAGTAATGGGTGTACAGTACCGCAAATATATGCTATACTGAAATATATTGATTATGTCTGAGAAGCCAAAAACAAAAAAAATACCAAATACTACCGCTCGAATTGCACGAAAAGAGCTAGCAGCGATGAGTGCTCACAATCTCAATCCAACCCTACAAACAGCTATCTATGAAGCTCGATATACAGAACTACAAACAGCCATGAGCGAACGAGGGTATACTGAAGAGCAGATTAATACTGTTAAAGCATCGATGATAGAATTCCATACGCAATTAAGCCAAAATATCATACCAATTAAGGATATCATACACAAATTAGATAAATTATTGAGTCTTGGATTCAAAAATCCTGTGACATTGATTGAGAAGATGCCACCAATATTGGGTCTTGCAAGTGATAGTGTACAGGAGAAGATAGATAGATTGGTAGATCTTGGATTTAGTAATACGGTGACATTGATTGAGAAGTTGCCATCAATATTGAATCTCGCAAGTGATAGTATAGACAACAAGATAGAGAGATTGAAGAGTCTTGGATTTAGTGATCCGGTCAATTTGATTGAGAAGTTGCCACCAATATTAGGTCTTGCGAGTGACAGTGTACAGGAGAAGGTAGATAGATTGATAGATATTGGATTCAAAAATCCTGTGACATTGATTGAGAAGATGCCTTCAATATTGAGTCTTGCAAGTGATAGTGTACAGGAGAAGGTAGATAGGTTAAGGAGTCTAGGATTTAGTAAACCCGTTGAGTTGATTCAGAAGATGCCCCCAATATTGGGTCTTGCAAGTGATAGTGTACAACAGAAAGTACGCACTATGTTCAGAGTATACCATGTCATGGATCCCTCTATCACTCAAGAGGCGATAGTGAACATGATAGAAAATAGTCCCGCTGTATTAACTTATTCACGATCTCGCTGGTCACTAGTAGCTCGCTCGCTCAGCTGTCTGAAGGAAAAGGGGATCGATATCACAAAGTATTCACAACTTACAAGTTTAAATTCCCTGTATACCGCTTCACTACCCCGTTACTATCAAGAAGGAGATAGCCTGAAAAATATTATCACTAGAGTCAAACAGGTAGACAAAGAAATATTAGAAGAGCAGCTAGCATATTACGAGAAAGATACTTCTGAGGATCCGTATGAGAAACTGACGAGACTTTTTAAGAATACAGGGAAGAAATAAAGGAGATCGTGAGTTAGGATTTCACAATTCTCAGGCTCTGGATTGCCACGTCGCTGCACTCCTCGCAATAAAAACTACAAGGTGCTGATGAATTGAGATACATCGTTTTGATCACAATAAGCAATTTCTTGCCCATACGGCAGCATCCAAGTCAGCGTAATTGTATAATCAAAATACTGTAGGTTTTTGGAGTGGTCAAATAACCATATTCTCAATTGCATAAAGCAGATCAAGAGCAGTGGTTCGATATTTGTCAGCATCGTTGGACCAAAAATATGTTAAAATAAATGAGTGGGTTTAAAGCCCAGTTTTTTTGTGTAAATATTTTTAGTAATTTGCTTAAAATAGGAAGTATATTATCTTCGGACTTGATCCAGAGATCCATATTCCCGACAAAATTTTATAGTACAACTAGCCCTGGATCACTTGGTCAAGCTAGAGGATGACAAGATACTAAATTGCTTCGTCCCTCACAATAACAATTAAAAAAATATTAAATACTCCACTCATTATTGCAACCTGTTAGGGTATCCGCAAAAGCGCGAGTATGGACTTTGTTCATGCGAAGTGGTTTTGAAGGGGCTTTTTTTCTGGATTCCTTGCCAAATTGCAAAGTGAGGCTTTGCCGAACTGCGGCGATTTGGATAAGGCAATAGAAAAAGGGGGTGTCAAGACCTAAATATAAAAATGTGGTCGACGGCCCCCTTGTTTGTTTAGTTCAAATCTCTTTCGAGATGCTACTGTAAACGGTTTGTTACTTGGCGAACGGACTGCTTGTACCAGGAAAATTTTTATTTTTGAATAGAAGAACTATTTGTTTTTAATCGGATGTTAGGACCAAGTGCCATAAAATCCCTTCCGAGTACAATGGAAAAAAATGCACAATACATGCTTTTCGATAATGAGTGTTCGCCAGCTGTGAGATATCAATGTTTTTTGATACAAACAGTATAGCTTATAAAAACACCTTCGTCAAAAACATCATGATTACATCGTCAAAAACTAAGCGTTTATCTACAAAAAACCTTTATTTGACCAAAAAATTTCTTATTTAGAATAAACTTATAAGGGCATGTGGACAAGTTAGTTATCCACAGATTATCGAAATGCTGTCAAAAATTTAGAGATATCACGCTGAATCACATCTTCAAAGATTTCACTTTGTATATCGGTTCTATGCGATTGCTGTGCAGTTAAAAAGTCGATTGATTTGTTGTCTTGATACAAAACACCAGTACCAATCTGATTGTTAGTAGTATCACAGTATTTCAATGCTTCGTACCTGTTAGTCTCGGGTACAGCGAGTTTTTTGATACGCTCATCATACCACACTTCTGGCGTCGCCTTGTTGTAGGTAGGGCACAGCTGGAGCACCTCAATCACTGAAAATCCTGGGTGTGCCACGCCTGCTCGGATCAAATCAGTCAATTGATCGACGTCGGCGGTATATCCGCGAGCCACAAAGGTACCACCAGCAATAAGCGCAAGGGATAGCGGCTCCAGCGTCTCAGCAGCGGTCGGACCTACCGTTCCATTTGCAAGATTATTTTTTGGGGTGGTGCTGGATGCCTGCCCAGTCGTGAGTCCATAATTTTTATTATTGTGCAAAATAAACGTAATATTGTAGTTGTTCCGTGCAGCATGCAAGTAGTGATTGAGACCTTCAGAAAGCGTAGCACCATCTCCAGCAATCGCGATAATCGGCATGCTAGGACGCGCCAAGTGCAGCCCTGCCGCTAGTGGCAACACACGACCATGTAGTCCGTGGATCGTATTGGCGTGGATTTTGTCTGAGGCGTTGGAGTTGCAGCCGACATCAAAGGCGAGCATCACCGAGTCTGGTGTGTGATTTTCGAGCACCAGTGCCCGTACCAATGCATTGTAAATGCCATAATTTCCACAGCCGGAGCACCAAGTATGCTTGGTTTTGGTTTCAAATTGTAAAAACTGTGCAGCATGTTGCTCCAAATCAGAAATAGTACTCATAATTGGATTTTTTGAGGTTTTGTTATTGTAGCGATACTTGTTAAAAATACCAGCACATCGGTGTATTCGAGGCTTCGCCCATCAGTTTGCAGATAATGATGTCGTGGTTTCCAACCCGCTTGCGAAAAAATAAGTTGTGCAAATTGTCCTGTTTGATTTGACTCGACGATGCTACATTTTGCTGGGTCAAGCTGTGAAAAAATCTCAGTTTTAAGAGGAAAAAGGTAGGAAAAGTGGATGTAAGCAACAGTAATTTTAGCAAGAGATTGCGCATCAAGCACTGCATTTTTTGTACTGCCAAAGCCGATAATAATATGATCTGCAGTTGATACATTACCATATATTTCTGGATCAGGCAATAAACTCAGCAAATACTCAGCTTTTTTGATACGTTTTTGTGCGATATTTGCAGTATTCTCTGACTCATCGATGTTGCCTCGCTCGTCATGCTCATCTCCATTTGCAAAGAAGGCACCACCGGGAGTTCCCGGGAACCAACGCGGAGAAATACCAGTATCAGTCAATACATATCGGGCGTGTTTTTGGCTAGCAATGCTGTCAGTTGAGATCAGTCCTCGCATTATCGATATGGTGTTTTGTTCAAACTGTGGCACGGTCATCTTGCGCTCAGCAATCGTTTTTTCCGTGAGTACCATCACCGGGATTTGCACGATTTCAGCCAAATTTAAGGCATGCTGAATGAGTAAAAATGCATCACCAGGATCGGAAACAGAAACTACCAACCGTGCAAACTCACCGTGACTACTATATATTGCCAAGTTTAAATCACCTTGCGCAGTCCACGTCGGAAGACCCGTTGCAGGCCCCGGACGCTGCGCTAGGATGATTGTAAGCGGAGTTTCTATCATACCCGCCAATGACACCGTCTCAGTCATCAAATCAAACCCACCACCACTCGTTGCAGTGAGCGCCCTGGTACCCATATGATTGCTCCCCAGTGTCATCTGCACTGCCGTAATCTCATCCTCGGCTTGCTTGATAATCATACCAGTACTTGGAGCAACGCGTGCCAAATAACTCAAAATCGAGCTAGATGGCGACATCGGATACGCATAATAGGCCCGGACACCCGCATGTATCGCACCGAGAGCTAGAGCAGTATTACCGTCGATGAGAAGGTGCTCAGGATCAGCATTTCCAACAGGTAACTCAATAAAATAATCCAGTGATTGTAAAAAAATGTGCTGGATACATGCGAGATTTGACTGAAGTGCTACCGGTTTTTTACCAAATTTTTGGGACACTTGAGATTGGAAATACACTCGATCGAGTCCCAACATTTGCACCAGACGCGCTAGCACCAGCATATTTGCAAATAACGCTCCGATCCCGAGCAACTCAAGTATTGCTGCGCTATCGATCGTGTCAAATGAAATATTTTTTTCTGCGAGTTTTTGTGCAAAGTCAGGATCTGCCCGTTCCCAGCGATCACATGCTAGCAACACAGTTCCTCCCGATTTTACGCTATTAGAGACGTGATCCAGCCCCTCTCGTCCAAGTCCAATGCCAAGATCACACACGCGGTCGATGCTGCGCACCAGCTGATCTGCGACAGTGATATACACACAGGCATGACCTCCTTTGATCAACGATGGGTACTCACGCTCGCTCACTACATATAAGCCCAGATTTTTGAGACACGCCATCAGTATCTCACCCATAGACTCCAGCCCCATGCCGCTCTCACCATGAATTTGCAGTGAAAATCGGTTCATGAAATAGTGGATTGTAGTGTATTTGCCCAATCTCGTACCTGTGTTAATTGATCTAGTGGAGTTGCGTGGATTTTTAATGGTGCAATAATGAGAGTTCCGTTATGAGCTAGTACCCATTTTTCCAGCAATGTGGCGCTTTCCATGATATGCTCTGCATCGTATTTTTTATCACCGAGACCGATAACAGCAACGGAGGTTTTTGAGAGATTTACTGCATTATTTGTCTCCAAAAAGTCATGAAAGCTGGTTTCAAGCTGCCCGTGATCATAAGTAGGGCATGCTAAGATTACCAAATCTACCCCGGTGTTGAGTACAACTCCCATCCGCGCTTTTTGCACCATGATTTCACCGATGAGCCGCTCAATCGCTGTATCAACCACTAGTTTGGTATTGCCGCCCACAGAGCTATAATAAATCGCTATTTGTTTTGCCACCACGTTTTCATACTTGAAAATATGTCTTTTCGTCAATTAGTTTTGAGTATCTACAACAACCACAAACTCACCTTTTTCCACAAGCATATACTTATCCAGATCGCCGATTGTGCCAACCCAGATTTGCTCAAACTTTTTACTCAATTCGCGGCAGATACAGAGCTTAGTATCGACAGGAAGTACTATTTTTAGCTCACCAATCAACTTTGTGATACGATGATTTGACTCGTAAATAACTGCGGGATGCTCTAGTATTACTAGTTTTTTAAGCGCCGTTTGACGACCTTTTTTTAGCGGTAAAAACCCGAGAAATACAAACTCCTTGGCAACAAATCCACTGGCAACGACAGCCGGAATTACTGCGGTAGCACCAGGCAGTACGGTATACTCCACGCTCATCTTTTGCGCCATTTGGATGACGAGCAGTCCTGGATCGCTGATACCTGGTGTGCCGGCATCGCTAACAACTACTGCACTATCTAGCTTTTTTCCTTTGAGATCAGCCAACACCCCCTCTACCCCACTCCAATTAAAATCATGATTGCGACTCAAGGCTACAAATCGCGGTTTGTGAGCTATCTCCAAGACTTTGTATAGTTTTGCAGTGATTGTCGGATCTTCAGTGAGCACTACCACAGCTGTCTCCAGTAGTTTTTTGCCACGCACGGTGATATCGTCCTTATTGCCAATCGGCGTTGGTACAAAGTAGAGCATACATCGAGCAAATCAGATTTACCCAATTTTGACAATACAAATCAAAAAAAGGATACTTATGTCATGAATTCCTGGATACAATCTCTATTTGCGGCGACACTATACGGTACAGATATCCCCCTTGGAGTGTTGGTGTCATCCACCACAGCGATTATTGGACTATTTTTTGCAAGTCAATACTTAGATAATTGGCTTGTCGCATTTTTCAAACGATTTGTAGCGCGTATTCCCGGTGAGGATAAAACTCGGCTTTCGGATCGGATTACTGGATTTGCACCATCGCTGTATTTGCTGGTTATTATACTAATCGTAGTAAATATTGTGGCGCAAAATCCAGCACTCGGGTGGCTGACTGATAATGTCTGGTATCGATTTTTGGCGTTTGTGGCACTTGTCTCAATCGTGTTTTCGGTGTCGCGTGTAACGCCGGTTTTTATTAGCATTTACTTGCACAATCGAGACCGTATTGATGGCAAATCAACCCAGCCCGTCGACCCTACGATACGCTCATTGTTTGTAATAATTCTCAATATTATTTTATTTGTATTTGCTTTATTTCAATCGTTTGAGGTGCTCGGTGTGCGGCCAACGAGTCTGGTAG
>JAYUUP010000109.1:0-7128 GCA_043754825.1 bacterium
TGCGCCCTTGATTTTAAAAAACATTACCACACTTGACGAAGCCAAAGCAGTATTTGCTGAATTATATTCCGATGACACCACAACTTGTAGCATAGGTTATCACAAAGTCTTGAGTTTATGGACATATTTCTTTGATCAATATGAAATTGTTGATAATCAGCAGATGCCGTTTTATAATAATGTTCTAAAGCAAATGATAACTGAGGTAGAGAATGAATGGATTGAAATCAATGAATCACCAGACTTTCAAAAAAACTTTGATGAACTTGGAGAACCTTTTAACATAAGTTCTATAAATGATTTTATAAATTATCACGAACTTCTTTCCAATAAATTTTTAAATCTCATTGTATCTAAATTGTGTGATGAGCCAGAAGAAATGTATTTTTTCGATCACAGTATTGTTGATTTTATTGTTGCTAATCCCCACGTACTCCATATTGAAGTAGCAAGTAAAGTTGTGAAAAAATTCATTCAAAATATCCGCTTAGTCGATTATAGACAATCGGCAATTGCTACTGTATTTGAAAACTCGCATTTGTTTTCAGCAGAACTCCTAAGTGAACTTGAGTCAAAAACTTAACTTTCATCATTTCAACACACACCACCCCATAACAAGGGTGGTTTTTATTTGCCAAATGTAAAATAATGTGCTAATATAACCTTACTCTGCGAGACACGCGGATAATTTTTACAGGGAGAGATTTATGACTAAGTTGCAAGTTCTTAACAAATTGGCCGAAGAGATTCAAAGTAAAATCAGTAAGTTAGATGACAGCTTATTTTGGTTAGTACTTACCAGTGCTGAGCAGTATGCTGAGTTCAAGGTAGCTCAAACTGCTATGTCAGCCATTATTAAGTCTGCATCACTCTCACATCTATATCTTGAAGTTTCATCTATATGCAGCGCTTGTGAAAGAAAGTATCTTTCAATTTCTCAAATGATTGATGACTTGTCACAGAATTATTCTTCATCACAATGTGTAACGCAGTTAATTATATTTTCAGATATAGTGAGCCAGGTTATTGCTACATTACCCGATAATTCTGAACATGATGATATAAAAAAATGCTTTATTGAGTTGGCGATTAAATTTTTAAAAAGCCTACTCAAAAATTCTCATTTAGATGATAAATTTCGTATTGGAATTGTCGAAAATATTTTGGAAAAAAATATTTTTTATATTTTAGATGATATTGATAATGATGTTAACGATAAGCATCGCTACATAGGTGCTAAAAGAAGAATTAAGCCATTTAATGCGCTCCGGGCGAAGTACAACAATTTTATTGCTTTAGGAATTAAATCTAATGATGACGCAAGAAAAATATTGCAAATTTATTATAAATATGCACCATTTATCGAAAATGAATTGGATAAAGTGTATGATTTGCATTGGTTTATAGATTCTAAACTAACTACTGCAAATTATGATGACAATGCCCTGCTTGAATTTTGTCAAGAGATTGGATCTAGTTAAAATTACATTAAAAAATATCTATTACACAATTAACAAATCCATCACCCTACAAAAAGGGTGGTTTTTATTTGCCAAAAATATCCTAAATACCCGCTGGGCTGAGTCGGATTGCCTGGACTGCTCGCTTCATTTCGTTTTTTAATTCGAGGGACTTTTCGGTGTTCATTTTGTTTGTCTCGTAAAAGTATTTGATGTTTCCTTTAAGTCCAGACTGGGCAAATATCGAGCGCTGCCAAAAGATTTGGTCAAAGTTGTTATTGAGAACCTTATTGTGCATCCAGCTCTTGTCTTCAAACACAAACACACTGGCTTTTTTGCCGGAGAGATACCCATCTTGTTTGGTGAGTGGCTTGGCGCCTGGCTCAAACGCAAATCCGGGGCGAAACACCACATCCAAAAATCCCTTCATAAGTGCGGGCATCGTCGACCACAGCGCGGGATAAAAAAATACAATCGTTTTTGCAGCTTTGATTTTGATCTGATACTCCAGGATTTTATTGCCGACAAATGTCGAATCGAGCACCGGGTCAAATTTTCGGGCTTTGTAATCGCGATAGAGGTCGATAATTTCGATATTTGTTTGGTTCGAAATGCAGTGCTGAGCAAAATCTTGGCACGTTTGGCGGACGATGGATGACTGACTGTTTCGTTTTGAAATAGTATCCGCTAAGATCACTAGTACATCGCCTGCTTTTTCCACACTTCTAGAGTACAAAAATGTTTTCATAATTGTCCAGTGCATTTTTTTTGGGCACTCACCACCAGCATTGACAAAAGGTGCAAAAAATAGCTATTTTAACGTTGAAAATGAAGTCAAGAACTGAACTAAAAAATCCCCGATACTTTACAAAAAAAACAATTGGGATACTCGATATTGAGTTTTCACCGATTCAAATTCCGGAGTTATTGGCACAAATGGACACTAAAATTACTGCGAAAAGACGAACTTATCTCGCATTTGCCAATGCCGAGTACGTCTTAAATTTGGCTGATTCACCCCTATTACACATCTATCTCAAGCGAGCTGATTTTGTGTTGCCGGATGCATCGAGTATCGTGTGGGCATCTCGCAAACTATCAAAGCTACCGGAAAATCGACTTCAAAACAGGGTGACAGGGACAGATTTTCAATATGCTTTGATGGAGTGGTGTGCAAAAAATAGCAAAAAACTATATGTGTTGGGAGGAAGTGCCGAAAACAATAAAAAAGGTCTCGAAAATGCCAGAAAACTATATCCAAAACTCAAAATCGATGGACGAGATGGGTATTTTGACCCTGCTGACAGTATGCGCGTTATCAAGAAAATCAATCAATCTCGAGCTGATGTGCTGATGGTATGCTTTGGAAATCCCCGCCAAGAAGAGTGGCTCATGACCTACGCTGACCAGTTAAAAGTGTGTGTGCAGTTTGGTAACGGCGGTGCGATAGATTTTTTGGCAGGGACTGCAGTGAGGGCGCCACTATGGATGCAAAAGGCAGGATTTGAGTGGCTGTGGCGGTTATTTCAAGACTTGACGTGGCGTGGGTTTAGCAAAAGATTTCGCCGGCAAGCCAGGCTACTACTGTTTGTATGGATGGTTTGGCTCCAATCAATTGATAATAGCCTGGTAAAGAAATAGATACCCAGGTCAAGGCCGAGGATGAAATTAGTGTTAATTTAATTTGTAGTGATAAACGGCTACTCTACGGCTGTATTTTGCTCCAGCTCCACCAATTTATTTTCAATGATCTTTAACTCTTTTTCGATTTCTTTTTTGAGTGTAGTTGCCTCCTCGAGTAGCGTCATGCTCTGCGAGAGTGGCACACTGCCAGAGGTGAGTTGTTCCTGAATTTGCTTTAGTCTGGAGAGTTTTTGCTCGAGCGTCATACCCTACTTATAGGTGAGCGTTTTAAGAATGTCAACCATTTGTCCTTGAGTGCGCGCGCTGCTGTCTCGCAACAATATCGAATTGGCAGTATTGTATTTGTAAACGATGAGTGTATACGGCGCGGTGGTCGTTGTTCCGGAAAATTGGCGAGAAAACCCTGAGGCTGTCTGTCTCCACAAAAATTGACGATCGCTTGCTTCGACTCCACCTTCACGCTTTGGCAAAAAAACCGACTCATTTTTGAGAGAAAACTGATCAAATGTATCTACTGAGATAGCTATACCACCAAGTTTTGACTCACGTACCAGTAAGCTTGCGTCAATTGCAGTTTTTTGATCTTTTAGTGAGTTATATTTTTGCAAGTCAAATACCAACACATCATACCCTGACGTAAATTGGTACACCGCCCGCTCATCACTCTGATTTTGTGCTAACACCCAGTTACTCGGATATCGCAGTGAAAATGCTTGCATAATCGGCTCATCAAACGTACGCGTTTCAATCGCTAGATCGCTGTAAAAGTCAACTTTTTGCGCGATCTTAGCATCGCTTTTGGCTTTTTTATCATTTTGTGTTTGCACAACAGAGACAGATACCAATGCAATAATGAGCAACGAAATACCCACTGCTACAATCCATACATTTTGATTTTTAATCCACATTGGAAATTTCATACGGTGAGTTGAGACGACATCTAAATAATTGTCTACTCAAAAAAAATGAATTAAATTTTACACTATGAAAATAGAATTATTTTGTTGTGAAGTAAGATTGTGTCTATTTTACTAGCTTTTCAGCTCATTTGACTTCGTATAATTTGACAAGTCACGCCCTTGCCATTTCTTGACAAAGCGTAAAAAATACAGGGAACTAACAGTAGTACTATGCCATCCATCACTTCGCTCAATTCCAGTTTGTCGCGACAATCACCGGGTTCAAATACGTTTAGCACTATCAACTCTTCAAAAGCTTCACCAGCAGCCAAAATCAAGGTTATCGGTGTTGGAGGTGGAGGAGGAAATGCTATCCGGCGCATGATCGAAATCGGACTCGAAGGAGTTGAGTTTTGGGCGATGAACACCGACCTTCAGGTTCTCAAACAAATTCACGCCGATGGCATCATCCAGCTGGGAGCAAATGTCACCCGAGGCCTTGGTGCTGGGATGAGCGCTGAAGTAGGGCGACAAGCAGCAGAAGAGAGCACTGCTGAGATTGAGGCATCACTGGCAGGTGCTGACATGGTGTTTATTACTGCCGGTATGGGCGGAGGAACGGGAACTGGAGCCGGACCGGTAGTTGCAGAAATCGCCAAACGACTTGGTATACTCACTGTCGGAGTAGTTACCAAACCATTTGATTTTGAAGGGTCAAAACGTCGCCAAATCGCAGAGGAAGGTATTGATCGACTCAAAGCAAATGCGGACGCAGTGATTGTGGTTCCGAACCAACGGTTGCTTCAAATTATTGATAAACGTACTTCAGTAGTCGATGCGTTTCGCATTTCAGATGATATTTTGCGTCAAGCGGTACAAGGTATTTCGGATCTAATCAACTTCCCAGGAGAAATCAATGTCGACTTTGCCGATGTCCGGGCAATCATGTCCAATGCAGGTACCGCACTCATGGCAATGGGACGTGCGTCAGGTTCTAGCGAGGATCGTGCCAAGCAAGCAGCTATCCAAGCTATTGAGTCACCACTACTCGAAATGGATATCAGAGGCGCTAAAGGAGTACTTTTCAATGTCCAAGGTGGCAAAAACCTCTCAATGTTTGAAATTGGCGAAGCCGCAAACATTATCAATAGCCAGGTCGACCCTGACGCCAAGATTATATTTGGAACATCGATTGACCCAAATTTGCAAGATGAGATCAAAATCACAGTTGTTGCAACTGGCTTTTCAAAAGATAAGGTCACTGAGGTATCAGGTGGTGGATTTTCATCATTTGGTGGCTCTAGTTCACAATCTGGAACAGGAACAGGCGGATACACCCCTCCTCGCTTCAACTACGGTGGCAAAACAGAAGAGGAAGAGGCACCTGAGACAAAAAAACCACAAAACGATGGCTATGATGACGAGATAGAAATCCCTGCATTTATCCGTGACCGACTCCGAAACAATAAGCCTGGATTTGGCAAAAGTGAATAAATTCACAAAGTACTTTTATAATTACATCTGATTTTTTCAGGTGCTTTTTATTGTCTAAACGATCGTTATCTGTACCAATGTGTTGACATAGTTTCCGTTGCCAATTCTTAGCTTAATAAACTGTTGTCCGGTTGGCGCATTGAGTGGGATATTGAGCAGACAGGTCATACTGGTTTGTGAGCCGTTTGAGTTGCAGGGCGATCCGGAGGAGTTTGCGATAGCCATATAGATACCACCATCAGGCTGTTTGCGATCGCTTGGAAATGCAAAACTACAACTGTAACCAGGAACACCACGAGTGAAGGAATTTGAAGGAAAACACACTACCGAACTCACCGCCGAAATATCGCTCTCTGCAAATACTTTTGGCCCAAAATTAAACTCAACATTGGTATAGGTTTGCTCAATGCTACGTCCAAATTGATCCACCGCAGCGATGACGACTGTCTTTTTTCCTTGAATGCCACTTCCATTTGGTGTAAAATTCACTACATTTTCACCACTGCCAACTATCACTCCATCGACTCGAATCTCCACTTTTGGAAATACCACACCAGGAACCTGCGTTTCACCTTTGACCGTGATTTGCGGCGAGATGGACGAGTCAGAAGCCAGTGATGGGATCGCACTGATGCCTATGGCAAGCTTTGACGGATCAATCGGACTTTCCTCGGTACAGGCAGGATCTTGTCCGCTACCGGTCGAGCGCCATGCAGGATTGAGAGGAAATGCACTCGGCGTCACCCCACAATTTTTTTCTTCAACAAGTTCGGCGGGAAACGTATTTTTTTTAATAATTTTGCCGTCGATTTTATTTATCGTTTTTATAAAGGCAATCGATTCGTTGCGAAATTCAAAAATAGTACTCTTAAAAACATCAAAGTCTGGTTTGGCTGCCAGTGCTTTGTAGTTGTTGAGCTTATTTTGCGCATCCGGACTCATCCACTCATCTGCACACCGCTTTGAACCAAAAGTACTTGGTGGACAAAGTGCGTTTCCTTTGACAAGTCCTTCTGTACTAAATGTATTGGTCGGATCAGCAGGGTCAAGACCTTCGTGCAAAAACCGCATAATACGGTTCCAAACTGGCATCGCAACTGCCTCACCCCCAATAGCACTTGAGTCCGTTTGCAAAGTGTTTCCTTTCATATCGCCTGACCAAACTACTGCAGTATATTTTTTGGTATACCCACCTGTCCAGACATTTTGTACGCGATTTTTTAGCCCTGCAGTTGAAGTCCCCGTTTTACCTGCAATTTTACCAAGCCAGCCAGGAATCCAAAGTCCGTTTTCAGTTTGACCAAAGTTTCTCAGGCTGTTGTCAGTGATAATGCTATTGAGCATACGTGCAGCCAATGGATCTATTGCGGCGTCTTTTTTTGGATATACTTCGTCAAGCTTGGCTTTGTAGCGAGTATTGTCAGCCTCTATCACCGCCAAATCGCGATCTTTAACTGGTGAACTAATTGAGATAAAAGGTGTTGGGGTGCGTAAATTGCCATCTTGGGCAAGCGTATTGAACCCTGCTGCGTGCGAGAGCATCTGAATAGGACATGCTCCGATAGCGGTTGTGAGGTTGTCCCGGCAATGCTCATCACCTGAAGCTGGGTCGGGGTTATCACCATATTTTA
>JAYUUP010000110.1:0-2424 GCA_043754825.1 bacterium
GGAACACTTGCTAATACCGGAGCCTTGAACCAAACAGGTGTCTCAACCTTTGTAGGAAATATCGCCCAGACAGGTGTCGGTACATTCTCAACGGGAACAGGTGCAGTTAGTCTCAACGCAAACACTACGTTGACCTCAGGTAAATCTCTGACTTTGATGAATGCACTCAACACTTTTGGTACCACACTAAAAGCAGGGGCAAACGTAGCTAATGTAACTTTTGCATTGCCAATCGCCGATGGAACTGCCGGTCAATTTATTTCAACTGACGCAAGTGGCAATCTTTCTTTCTCTTCACCTACTGCACTTACTCTAGGCACAATTGACGCAGGAACTCTCACGGGAACCAAAGGTGCAAACATCACCGGTTCAGTTCTTTCGTTAGAATCTGCAACAGCAACAACTCCTGGTATTGTTACGACCACTATTCAAACTTTTGCGGGTAACAAAACCTTCCTTGGAAACACTACCAATACCGGAACATTGACTATCAGTGGAGTAACTACTGCAAACGGAATCGTAAACAATACTACTCTGACTCAAACGGGCAACGCTACTTTTGCTGGTAATATCGCCCAGACGGGTGTCGGTACATTCTCAACAGGAACCGGGGCAATCTCTCTCAACGGAAACACTTCGGTCACGGGTACAAACACCCTCACAGTTGGTACCGGTGCTACAACTCTAGGTGGTATCTTGGCAGTTACTGGAAACCAAACTAACTCCGGTACTATCGCAGTCACTCAGGCTCTCTCGGTCAAAAAAGGTACTGACTTTGCAACTGTAGGTACCTCCAACGACGCAGTCCTCGCAAACGCCTCACTTATCCGCCTAACAGGTGCTGCTGCCCAGACTCTGACTGGTATCGTAGCAGGTAGTGACGGACAGCTCCTCACCCTCATCAACGCGGGTACCACCACCGCTTCCCTCACCAACAGTGACCCTGCATCTATCGTCGCAAACCGTATCGTGACCGGCACCAATGCAACCCTGGCTATCCCCGCAGGCGCATCGGTACAACTCGTATACGATATCACCTCAACAGTATGGCGTGTAGTCGGCGGATCCGGATCAGCAACTAGTTTTAGTTCTGTCGATGTAGCAAATCTAGCAACAGGTGGAAATATCGGTACTGCTGCAGCAACCGTAGACATCGCGACTAATTTCAATATCAACCAAACCACTGCTTCACAAACCGTAACCTTGCCAAGTCCAACCAACACAATTACTACCAAAGGAAAAGTAATTACCCTAAACAACGTTGGTACTGCGATATTTAGTATCGGAGGAGTCACTGTCCCAGCAGGAAGTTATGGATCAGCATTTGTCTGGACAGGAACAGTTTGGAATCCACTCAATGCGGCATCAAACGTAGCGGCTGAGTATGGTAGTTTCATCCCCCCAAACCAAACTTTACCTGCCAATTATTCTGCAGTTGCAGACGTTGTAGGCACAACCTTTACCTTGCCTAGCGCTGGTACTTGGGAAGTCGGGTATTACTTAAATGCTAATAACGGTGGTAGTTTACTGCAATTTATCATAACAGATTCAGCTAATACTGTGGTTACGGGCTCTTCGACCTATAGAGATAATTCGCCTGTCTCAAACGATGCCATGGCTAAATCAGTACAAATCACCACTACAGGCGCTAAAACCTATAAAATCAGATACAGCGCTGGTGTGAACAGCTCACTAATAGGTAGTGACAGTATCGGAGGTGGAGGTGGGTCAATTGTTACTTGGACAAAAATCTCAGGTAACATAGCGGTTAGCGGACAAAGTGTAGATTATGTCTACGCCAATCGAACCGCTGGTCAAACAACTGGTATCGCCATCGGTAGTCCGATAATTGTCAACAACACGACAGGTGGCAATATTCCTAACTCATCGGGTATCTTTACTCTTACGGCTGGCAAAACCTACAATCTTACTGGTGCTGCTGGAACCGTTGCTGGAAATACGGCAAGAGGTATCGCTGTCAGATTCCGTGATATTACCAATAACGTATTGCTTGGATCTGAAGGCGCTTCGTTCACCCCAACCGGAACTCAAGCCGATGCCGTATCCCAAAGTCTTGCCACTGCCGTTATTACTCCAACAAGTAATATTACAATCAGACTTGAAATTGTCGGTTTCCTAAACAGTTCTACTCCAACCCAAATCGGCTTCAATACAGATCAACCTTTATCTAGTCCTTTTGTAATGATTCAGCAACTCGGCACCTCAGCCATCACTGGTGGACTCAACGCCTCCCTCTCAGCCCTCACCGCAGCCGGAGCCATCAACACAATTGACAACGGAAACTTTGATCAAAACTGGAACTGGACTACTCAAACCACTGGAAACGGACTCAACCTCGGTGCAACAGCCCTCACTACCGGATCACTATTGAACTTGAACAACTCCTCGACTGCCAACACCGGC
>JAYUUP010000111.1:0-7071 GCA_043754825.1 bacterium
AGGCAAGTATCTGAGTGAATTTTACATTCGCTGGCTAGTGCGAGATAGGGCGTGAGTGCCACGTCATTGGTAAACGAAAAGTCGAGATTTGCACCGACAGCCTGAGTGACTTGAGGAGTTGTTTGCTGATCAAAGATAAAATTTCCGACTGAGTACATGATCAATTTTCCCTTGTAAGCCTCGGTATTTTGAACACTATGGACGTGGTCGCCAATCACTGCATCAGCGCCGGCATCAATATATTTTTTGGCATACGCTTCTTGCAAATCATCAGCAACATAAGTGTACTCTTTGCCTTGGTGCGGCATAACGACAGTCGGAAAATACTTGGCGTACTCGGTGATAACCGCGATCTCATCGGCGAGTGGGAGTTTGAATACATTGTGAAATCCACAGAGGGCAAAGGGGACTGCTGGCGTTGATTTTTCTCGCAGTTCACCGGCAGCTGGGGCAAAAATAGCGTGTGCAGGCAGCGTCACAATCTCACAAATATCCGACTTACGAGCATTATCAAAACTTCCAAAGTGCTGGATATTGTTTTCGGCAAGTATTTTTTGAGTAAATGCAAATCCACCAACATCCTCGCGATTGTCAGTGTGATTGTTGGCAAGAGTAAACGCCGTAAACCACTTGGCAGCCTCACTCGTGTAAGGGGGTGGACATGAAAATGACAGGGTATCGTCTTGAGTCGCGCTGTCAACATACTTTTCACTGATGGGGCACTCGAGATCGGCGATCCAGGCATCATATTTCTCGCGGTCAAATGTAGCTAGCCCCGAAAATGGATACGCAGTTTTGAGTGGGCTTGCTTTGCTCCAATCATCGACGTAGCGCCCCCAAAACACATCGCCAAACCAGAGGGTGTTGACGCCGATTTGGGTTGGTTTTGCAGGGATTGGTGCTGCAGAACTCGTAACTTTTGCAATTGGTACCGTTTGGTTTTCAGCGGATTTTTGGTTGGTATTTAGATTGTTCCAGATTATCCAGCTACCAGTGGCAAAAACTAAAATGCTCAGGGTTAGCATGATCAGTAACGCCACCAACAATCCCTTTTTTAAGACAGGTATTTGCTCGATTTCTTTCATAATTGGGACTGTGGATAAGTTTTGTGCGGTTGTCTAGGTAGTATAGGTTTTGACAAAATCAGGTTTTACGGTCTCACTAACTGGCACGGAGGCGTCGCATAGTGGTCTAGTGCACTTGCTTGGAAAGCAAGCCGGTTTCATCGCCGACATGGGTTCAAATCCCATCGCCTCCGCCAATATTCCCTATCAAAACCCCTTCGCATTGGCAAAGCCAATACTCGATCTTTTGCAGGGGACCCTTACATCAATTCAGATTCGTATTTATATTTTTTTTAATGCAAAGAGATAATGCTCAGCATTATTTTATTTTTTCGAATCCAACTGCATATTAGCAATCAAAAAAATCATTTTAGCACACAAAAAAATCTTACGTAGGTTCAGATTGTTTAAAAAAGTATTAATAGCTACGTTTCCGTCAATACTTAAGCTCTGGATTGCTTCGTTCCTCGCAATGACAGTAAAAAAATATATAAATACTTGAGTTATTGAAGCCTATTCAAGGGTCCCCTGCCAAATTGTGAGATATGACTTTGCCGATTTGAAGCGATTTGGATAGGGAACTGAGTCACTTTTAGGGGTCCCCACAATATTACGAGTGTTAGCTTTGCTGACGCGAAGGAATGTTTAGGGGTTTTATGGTGCCGGGAGAGGGAATCGAACCCTCACATTGTTGCCAATACGGGATTTTGAGTCCCGCGTGTCTACCAATTCCACCATCCCGGCCTGATGTACAGATTGTCACGAAAAACGTGCCCTGTCAAGATGTGCTTATTCAATAATCTTTGTCACTACTTCACCATCGTTTCCAATGAACAACATTTTAGCTACATTGCTTTCAATCGCGATTTTGAGCGCCCGTTTGTAGTTGGTGCCGCTGATTATGTTGATTATTTCATTGGTTGTACGCAATTCTTGTATTTTATTCATTAGTGCAGTGTTATCCAAAGCCTCATCAACAAATGCCACGGTGCCAACTCGATTATTTTGCTCAGCATGCGCGACTTCTTGAAGATAATTTGCCAAGCGCGATACTCCGACGCTGCCACCGACTCCGGGGTATACTATCTTACCACTCTCGATCAGCTTTTCATAGCGTCCACCAGAAAACACACTACCGAGTGTGCGGTGTGATCCGCCTAAAAAAGTCTCAAACACAAAACCGGTGTAGTAGTCGAGTCCGCGCACAATCGAAAAGTCAAATACAACATGACCTCTCTCGTCTTTGGAAAGTGCGTGAAATACTGCTTGTAGTTCAGCAAATCCAATACTAGTCGTTGTATCCAACTCACATTTGTGCAGTAAATCTTTGAGTGATTCGTCGTTATTGTGAAAAATCACGGGAGCAAGTACGTCACAAATTTGAGGTGAAGTGAGCACGCTTAATTCTGTTAAAAACACCTCCTTTTCCACTTTATATCGCTTGTCTATCAACGTCATCACGGGTCCGCGTATTTCGCTGTCTATTTTTAATGCATCGAGCACTTCTGTAACCAGCTTTCGGTTGTTGATGCGCACTGTAAAATCCTGCACTCCGATGGCTATCATTGCGGTGACTACGATCTGGCAAACCTCGACATCGTACCAATTGCTGAGAGTGTTTTCACCCACAACATCAAAATCACACTGATAAAACTGACGCTGTCGTCCTTTTTGTGGGCGTTCACCGCGAAATACTTGCCCATAATCCCAGCGTTTGAATGGAAATGTCAGTACTGCGCGGTGTTCCTCAACGTATCGAGCCAGCGGTTTAGTGAGATCAAATCGCAGTGCATAGTCAGTCTCAGACCCACCTTCGTCTTGTTTGGCGCGTGCGAGACTATAAATCTCCTTGGTCACCTCGCCTTCGCCCTGCAAAAATGACAGGTACTGCATAACGCTGGTATCGAGGTGATTGTATCCAAATTGCTGATACACACTCGATATCACGGCAACCACACGATCAATATATCTCTGGTCCGCAGGTGAATACTCGACACATCCTTTTGGCAAAACGGCGCTTTTCATACGTCAGGTATTTCACAATGATAGGGCTTGGTCAAGGAGTACAAATTGATTGACAATCGTTGTAAAAAGTATTACTTTTATAATATGAAAACTTTTTTGAAAAAGATTACTAATAAAGGAGTAGTGATTTTACCCAAGATATTGAGACAAATAAGTGGAGTTGGCTCTGGCGGAACAGTGTTAATCTCAATCAATGCTCATGGTACAATCCAGATCAAACCAGCAAAAAAAACCTGGATACAACTTGAAGGTGCACTCGCTGACAAAACGGATAGCTTAATTTCTCTCAAACAAGAACGAAAAACTGATTGGAAATAACTATGACAGCAAAAAAATATGTGCTCGACAGCTCGGTATTGATAGATTTTTTGCAGCAAACCAATACTCACATGCGCATCAAGCAACTGCTGGATCAGGCTGACAGCGGTGAAATACAACTTTCGATGTCGATGATCAACTTTTGCGAGGTATTGTATTTTGTAGCGCGCAAGGATGTTGAACATAGTTTTGAATGGTGGTATGAGCAGCTGAGCACGTTGCCGATAACTGTGGCACTACCAATCGAATCTGACTATCTTATGGCGGCGCTACTCAAATCCCAAGGCGGCATCGCATTTCCAGATTGTTTTGCCATAGGTTTGGGCCAGACACAAAATGCCACGGTCGTGACTCGCGATCAAGAATTTGCGAAGTTTGCACACCTTATTACCCTTGAATTACATGATTAATACTGCATATCCTCACGGTTTTACTTCGCTTCTCGAGCAAGAAATAGCAGAGCTCGGATTATCGGAGGTTGCGATTAGAGAAATCAGTCAAGTTAAACATGAGCCAGAGTGGCTACTGGAGTGGCGGTTGGCGGCATATAAGCACTGGCAAACCATGACTGAGCCGCATTGGGCGAGCTTTTCATACGCCCCGATTGACTATCAAAATATCAGCTACTTTGCGACACCAAAAAAGAATTCTGCAACCGAAATTGACCCGGAAATTGCTAAAATATTTGAAAAACTGGGTGTGCCGCTGGGTGAGAGGGCGGCTTTGGCGGGTATCGCGACTGATGTGATCTTGGATAGTGTATCGGTATCGACTACATTTTCTCAAAAACTGCTCGATCTTGGAGTGATATTTTGCTCGATTTCGGAGGCGGTGCAGCGTTATCCTAATTTAGTCCGTGAGTACCTGGGAACGGTAGTGCCACCCAGTGACAATTTTTTTGCATGCCTCAATGCTGCGGTTTTTTCCGATGGGACGTTTGTATATATTCCTGCGGGGGTCAAGTGTCCACTAGAGCTTTCAAGTTATTTTCGCATAAACGCCGCCAAGATTGGTCAATTTGAACGTACGCTCGTTATCGCCGAGGATGATAGTACTGTCAGTTATTTGGAGGGGTGTACTGCGCCAGCCCGTGCCGAACATCAGCTGCACGCTGCGGTAGTCGAACTGGTTGCCAAAAATAACGCTATTATCAAGTACAGCACAGTCCAAAATTGGTATCCCGGAAATGAAGTGGGGGTAGGTGGAGTGTACAACTTTGTCACCAAACGAGGGCTTTGTGCCGGTCACCACAGCAGTATTAGCTGGACACAGCTCGAAACGGGTGCTGCAGCGACCTGGAAATACCCGAGTTGTATCCTCCAAGGTGACTACTCCAGTGGTGAATTTTTCTCGATCGCCGCGACCAATAACTACCAATCTGCGGACACTGGCACCAAGATGATCCACATCGGGCGTCACACTCGCTCGCGCATCATCTCCAAGACAATTTGTGCTGGGTACTCCCAAAATACCTTTCGTGGACTAGTCAAAATCTTGCCGCAGGCAATTAACGCGCGTAGTTTTACTAACTGCGACTCACTGATACTGGCTCCGACGGCTCAAGCACATACATTTCCTACCATTGATCTACAAAATGCCACTAGCACGGTCGAGCATGAGGCTAGTACCGGCAAAATTAGCGAAAGCGAGCTTGAGTACTTGATGCAGCGTGGACTAACCGCAGAGGTCTCTTCAGCCTTGATCATCAACGGATTTTCGCGTGAAATACTGCAAAAACTACCACTTGAATTTGCGTTAGAGGCTAGAAAACTGCTTGAGATTAGCTTTGAGGGCAGTGTGGGGTAGGCCGTGTTGACAATTTCATTTTTATAAAGTAATTGTAAATATGGAGGTAGTAACGTGAACACAATTAACATCCAGCAAAAAGTCCGCCGTACCCAGTGGGAAGCATACATAAGTGGTGTTATTAGCAGAGGCCCAAGGCCCCGGTTTCAATTCATCAATCCTGAAGCGGTGTCGAATATGACACAAAAATCAAATGAAGATTTGGGTGATATTTTAGATGTACTCAAATCACCCAGTGGTGAAAAATAATGCTGCAAGTTTCAGCTCGCGGTAAAAGAGTTGAAATAAGCGGTGATGTTGAAACACTGTCCCTCATTAAACCTGAGAGACTAATAATCTGGCAAAAGCAAGGCAGCACTTATGACGAAGTGTTAGCGATTGTGAGAAATAAACTTTCTGATGACCCCAAAGCTGAAATCATACTCAGTGCAGATTTTCGTCAATCCACAGAGTATACTATTCAGTTGGACTTCAAAGCGAGAACCAATGCTAAGCTTGGAAAATTTGGAGTTGATCGTGACCGACGTCTAATATCACTTCAAATTCAAATCTTTCAAAGTAATCAGTCAATTTTTTCAGATCTGATTGATGCGTATATCATTGAAGCTCAACCACTAATTACTTTCGGATCTCAAAAAGCCTATTTTAGTGTTTATTTTACTGAAGAACGCTTTATTGTAAATGAAGAAAGTAATCAAATTATTCGAATAGATTACTTACTTCTATTTGCGTTAGAGGATATCCTTCGTGCAGCACAATTATTCCCATTTGAAATTAAAGCGCTTCCGTAAATACTTGTATTCCTCCACCTTCAAACAGGTGGTTTTTTCACGTCCATTTATTTGAAATTTAGTGATCCCGAGTTTAGGCAATATCTCAAACCAGTTTTGTCGCGCGGGCCGTCGGTGAAAACGTGTCCGAGGTGGGCGCCGCAGGTTTTGCAGTGGATTTCGGTGCGGGGTACACCGATTTTGTGGTCGGTACTCGTCTCGATCGTATCCGGAAGTGAGTCATAAAATGACGGCCAGCCACAACTGCTTTCAAACTTGAGTGTCGAGTCAAAGAGTTTGGTGTGACACACGATGCACTCGTAGTCACCGGTATCAGTCTTATCCCAGTAAGCACCAGTAAAACCAGGCTCAGTAGCAGCATTTGCCACGATATCGTATTGTTCAGTGGTCAGGCGTGCGCGGAGTTCTGGGGTATCGTACTGTGGTTTGAGAGGCATAATGTCACGATTGTGAATGAAAACTGCAAGCTCGTCAATTAGATTAAAGTAAGATCTCTCACAATGACAGGATTGATTTGGCTATTTAGCAACCGTCAGCGATGTCCAGTTGAACACAAGAGGTACTGTGGTTGGCTCGGCTAGCTGAATCGTAAACCCGTTGGCATCACTCTCAGCTACGCCCCATAGACTCAGTGGCTGTCCATTTGGTGTGGCAGTAACGATCGGTTTTTGTGCGGTTTTTGGCGTTTTATAGTCCACTCGTACTATTTTTTGACCAACTACAATCAGTGCCTGTCCTGCAGTGTCTTGTCCCACCGTGATATCTCCCGATACTTTAAGTGCGCCTTCGATTGCGATATTTTTGGCAAATACTACCATACCTTCAAATCGAACCTTGTCCAATGTTAAGATATATCCGCTGCTATCTCCTGGATTTTTCTCGAGAGTTGTGACTCGTTTTGTCAGATCATCAAGGCGATTGGTGAGGGATTCGATTTGCACAATCGTAGTCTGCTCAGTCGTTTCAAGGGCTGCTACCTTTGTTTCCACCACTTGGGTACGTACTGTCAGAGCCTCAGTTTGCTTTGCGAGATCCTGGATAGACTTGACAATCAGTGGCGTGACTTT
>JAYUUP010000112.1:0-7066 GCA_043754825.1 bacterium
GTGTCCGCGCAAATCGAGTATTGAGTGGTAATGGAGTAGGCGACGGACAAATTGAGACACAAACCAGTACAACAATTAACGATCAAAATCGTCAGACACGCAAAATTAGTGGGCAGAATACTACTGGGCAAAACTCAGATAGTGAAATCGTATTTGCGGATACCAGTCGAGCATTACCTGCAAACTTGCGTCAATACAGCGAGCCGGTCAGTGGTGCGCCACTCACAATCGTAACGGGAGGAGGCAGACGTGAAATTGCCAATCCTGTCTCCAAAACCGATGCTCAAATCCGCACGCCAAACAATGTCAAGTCGGTCAGTCCGAACTTTATCCCCGAAGATACGCGCCGGGCGCCGATTTCTGATACCAAGCAAGCCCGCTCCGAGTCCAAGCCTACGTCTGCTACACTCAGTGAAGAGCCGCCGGTTTCTGGGACACTCAAGGATGCTCTAGCGCCGGCAACCGCACTTTCGGCAGCCCCATTTGTCAACTCGATACTCAAACGCTCACAAAACGACCAGATTAGCGCGCGTGGACTTGATCCTGAAGCAGATGAGATTGATAAAAAAATTATTGAGAAGGTTGGAGCCAGCAAACTCAACTACAATCCGGCAAATGATGGTAGCCAAGATTTGAGAAATAATGAAAAAAGGAGTGGTTTGCCGCTGGAGGACTCTGATAAAATATTGCAGGATGAGGATCCGCAAATGAAATTGCAAGAGAAGGGTAACAATACTGGATACGGAAATCCTTACATAAAACCTTCGCCCGAATCGATAAAAAGAAATCAAGAAAAAAAACTGCGCCAAACCGAAAACCAGCGAGAAAATAATTTGTCTGATACACTTCGAGTCAAAGAAGACGCTCAGAGTACCGATGAAGATACAGTGTACGGTCCCGGTGGCAGTATTGTCTCGGGAGGTGGATCGGGTGCGGCAGCGGGTGCTGGGGTGATTGGGATCGGTGGTGCGGCATTGGGAGCGGAGGCAAATGAGGCGCAGGATGATGCTAACAACGCAAAGACTTTGATGCAGCAAGCTCGGGAGGCAACTCCAGCAAAACTGCGGCAAAATCTGGAAAACGCGAAAAAAGGATTTGAAAATGCTAAAAACCTAGGCAAAAATATTAAAAACGTAGCAGGGGCCGCTAAAAAAGCTGCTGCAGGCGCGCGCGTTGCCGTCCAAGTTATCGCCACCGGTGCTCGATTTTTGATCATGTTTATCGCGGCGACGTGGTGGCTGTGGTTGATTATTATTGTGATTATCCTGATTGTCTCGCTATTTGCTGGTGTAGCGGGGGCCACTGGCAAGCAAGGGGGTACTGATGAGGCGCTCGATGGAGTGAGTATTACGGTGATTTCGCCGCGTAGTTGTCTGGCAACTGATGCCGAGCTCATGCCATCGATCATGCGCCAGATCACGACTACTCCAGGAGGTGAGGTGGTCACGGCAAATGAGGCGACCCGCCAAAAGTACGAAAAAACCGGCGACGTCAACAATCGCAATCAAACCAACAGTGCCAAACTCGCTATCCTGGCAGTCGAGGCAGCCAGCAACCTCATCAACAGCGGTGAGCAAAAAGATACTACCAACAAGTTTGAACCGTTGCAGTCCCGCTCTCTTTCGTATCCGTACGACACCTACCGGCCGCAAAAAAAAGTCGATGAAAAAGACAAAAACCAGCCACTTATTTCCAAAGAAGCTGCGCAGATTATTCAGTATTATCTAGCAAAACCTACTGGAAAGTCGACTGCTGATGGCAAAGAGGAAGATTCTGCTAAAAGTGCTAAAAATATCGACGACCTCACGGGATATGGATTTGATGAGACGCAAGTGACGATTGACGGACTTAAGCTCGGACTAAAATACGATAACCAAAACACAAAGTACACGGGTAGTCTCAAAAAAGTATACTCCGCGCAAACGTACAAAGATGACGACGCAAAAGTTGCAAATATAAACCCCGTGAGAGGTGAGCGCCGCAATGAATCCTACGAGTCGTACGGGCACGCTCCGCTCGATCGGGGCAGTGTACCGGTGGAGGATAGTAGTATTCACTTTGGGTCAACCTCTGATGAGCGCATGAAAAAAATGAACTTTAAAGTTGATGCGGGTGACGAAGATACGCTGATTGACGAGACATTTGCATCGTATGTCAAAGGTGGGGTAACGGCAAAGATTAGTGCTAAAGGGGACGATTTAGCGGGTGCACTGGCGGCCCCTCTCGTCAACGGACTGCTCGATATCGTCAACGGTGTCATCAAAGACCTGCTCACTATCAGTGTCGCGACATTTCCGACCTACACCAACACTTACTACGACATGGAAAATTGGCGCCGCAAGACCGAGTTTTCACTGCAAAACTTCAATCCAAACAACACGCCTGCCCTCGCTCGACTCAACTACAAGGCTATAAAAGATCGCTCTGCAGTGTTTGCCAAGGCATTTAATGCGGTTATGAAAATATTTGGACTCGATATCAATCCTGCAGGAAATAGCTCAACTCAAACCGGAACTAGCATGCAGGCTACTGGTGCTGGAGGAAATGTGACTGATGATGAAAAGCAAAAATTTGATAATATCAACAACGACTCGAGTCTCACACAGGATCAAAAAGATAAAAAAATCAAAGAACTTAATGAACAAATCGCAGTGCGTATTCTCAAAGATGCCAGTCAAGGTGGTGGAATATTTGCCGTATTTAAAAAGGTATTTTCGGCATTTGGTGACCTAAAAGATGCATTTAGTGGTGGACTTGAAGAAAAACCAGCCTATACCGGGCAAACTATCGATGACATCGTCGCCCAGTCAATTCAGGAACTTAAAGCAATCAACTACAATCGCTCGGTGCAAGGCGCAAACTTCAATATCGCCCTAAATGTAGAAGTGGGCTACACTATCACCCCACCTGCAGTGACCCGCATCACCGTAGCGCCACCGGATGTCACCCTAAATTATGCCAAAAAAGTGATCGCAAATGGTCCAGGGCGTCCCGAGGTCGAAAAACTGATGTCTCGCGTACAGCGTGCGGTCATCCAAGCAGCAGCTGACAAAGGCGAGGCTAAAGCTAAAAACGCTGACACCGGCAAATACGACGCGGATATCGGTGACAAAACCGGGTGGAAACAAGTCGAGGCTGATCGCGCCTACTCCGAGCCAGTAAATATCTCAAATGGCGGTGCGTTTCAGTTTGGCAAGGAACAAGTCGATCTCTACCAAAAGCAACTCGATGATTTTCGAGGAAAATGCTCCCGTAAGGAGTACACCAGCAACAACGATGGTGCATACGGTGGTATCAAGAGCAGCAACTATACTGGTGCAGGTTCAGCCCAATCTTGGGAAAAACTCACTGCAGTCGACAAAGCAAAAGTAACTAAACTCGGCTTTGATACCCCGCAAAAATACTATGAAGCGATGATCGTCAATGAATTTGCATCGCAAGGAATTCGTGTTGATCCAGGAGTAGCTTCAGGCACCGCACAAGACGCACAAAATGAAAAAGCCCGCAAAATTATCGCGTATGGACTGGGACTTGCCAAAGACAATACCGACAACTTTGTAAACTTTCGAGAGCTCAATCCACAGCTTGACAAACTGCCGGATATGCCGAAAAACGCTACCGATTTTGCCGATTTCTTTGGAAAAGTACTTCCGGGGTTGTTTAATTCACTGACTGAAAGTATTCCAAAAAATCCAACAGGCAGTGCCCTATCAACCGCAGGAAAAACAATTGCCTCACTTGCCGCTGCTATTGCTGAAAAATATGGTCCACTGGGAAAAGGTGCGGTCGTTGCGGGGTGGAAATTACTCACCGAACTGCTCAAAGGCATCTCGACTTTTAAAATTGGTGATGCTACACTCAAATTGGTCGGGCCAGCTGAAGATATTACCCGTGGCATGATCGATAACTTCAATTTACTCTCAAATGGCGAAAATTTGTCGGTCTTTTCATCGGATGCAGAAAATGGCAAAGTGTACGATGGACGTGGATTTTTACTCAAAAAGTTTCGTGGTAAGCAAGTCTATGTCAAGTGGTCGGATCCAAGCCTCACCGGTGAAGATCTCGTAAACAACCCAAATCTCATAGCACAAAACCAAAAAGAACCGGCAAATCCAGCACTGGCCGCGTTTATCCTCGTGCGCTCGGTACTCAACGGCGACACTGACGGCACTCAGCTCAACTTGCAAAACGTAAACTTGGTTGAGGAAAAAACGGGTCTTATCGCGGGGCAACCTGAAAACGTCAAGCAATTTTTGGAGGATTATAAAAAGTTTGTACCGCAATACAAGTCAAAACTTACTGATGACTATATCGAGCGAGCGCTCAAGTCGCAAATGGGAGAGCTCGCAAAAGGAAAAATCACCAATGGTCAAGGCTGTATCACGAACTCATTTATGAATTCTACGTCCAATGCTAAAATTTATCATACCGGAAATGACATCAATGCTGCTGTTGGTAGTGAAGTATATTCATTGGCAGAAGGGGATATTATCTACGCTCGTCTCAATCAGTCCGAAGGTACGCAAACTTTATCAGGTGGAAATATTATTGCAATCAAGAGTAAAAACCCCACTGGCAACACCGATGCGATTATCCACCGCTATCTCCATTTGTCTCAGACGGATATACTCGGGTTGACCAGTACTTACGGCTCTAATGGAAACCCCACTAATGCAACCAATCTTGTGCATGTAAAAGCGGGACAAATTATTGCTAAAAGTGGAAGTTCAGGAACAGGCAAACCACACTTGCATCTTGACATTATTGAGATGAATGAGACAGACAAAGGGCTCATTGAAGATATGAAAGCGGGAACATTGGTCAATCCATTTAGAAAATCGGCTCCATTTTTAGATATCAAAAATTATGGAATTTGCGCGAATTTTTTTACGATGGACCAATTGACAAAGTATGATGACTATCAATACAACGCTCCAACCATTGGTACTTGGAGACCAGTAAGTAGGTCGTGGCAGCACTCACCAGGAAGTTACTGATATAAGTTATGAATAAAAATCTAATTATTCCATCAAAAAATAAGCCTAGCACACTTTGGCAGCGATACATCTCTTTTTCAAAGATGGCGATTGGGATATTATTGGTGATGTTGGTAGCACTAGGAATATATGCTGGTGCGGTAGTGGCGCCTTCTGCGTTTACCAGATCAATCCCGGGATTTTCTCAAAAACAGACAGTTGGGTGTAGTTTAGTAAAAACTAATATTCTATTGCTGCAAGAAAAATCAAATAATTGCGATACTAAGACTAGCACAATCGTTGGTATTTCGGGGCTCTACACTATCAAAATTGTGGTAGTGTCATATCCATTTGAAGAATACGATGTGGAGCCAATTACTGTGGTGTCAAGGGTGAAAAAATCTGATTTTGACGAGGTAAAAGTTGCTGGAAGGCAGGCACTTATTTCTACACAGGGAGGTGTTGGTCGTTCTGATTCACGGGTGACCGACGCTCAAGGCAATGAGACAATATTTGCAGTGTTTTCTAGCACTAAGGCTGCGTCTAAAACCGAGTATCAAGTGTTTCAAGTTGAAGACGACGGAGTCAGCATCAGAAACTGGCTAAAAGTCGGTGACAATGCTGTTTTTGTGAGCTATGAGGGCAATGATTTGATCCCGGGCAACAACGTATGGAGTATCCTCAAAAATCACCTAAGTGAAGTGGTGGGATCGTTGGAGTAAAAATTTTAATAAAGTTGTGGTGCCCAAGAAGGGACTCGAACCCTTATACCTTGCGATACCAGCTCCTAAGGCTGGCGTGTCTACCAATTTCACCACCTGGGCGCTTTGTAGGTATGACTAAGTGTTGCAGTTTCGTCAACTGCTGGTATTATTGTCATTTTGGACAACAAAAAAACCGCATTGAGCGGAATTATATTTTGAAATGTACGGGCCTATTTTATCTGGAGAGCAAAGGATCCGTTTTTTACGATTTGGTCAGATGCTGGACGATAGACTACTACTACGTCAGGCGATGAAAACTGAGCAATAAGATCATCTTTTTGGACATCAGCGTAAAATGCGTTGATTTTTTTGACTGCATCTGGGTCAGTGACGACTGATACTTGTGGCGCTGTTTTGTAGTCAGCGGGGATAAGTTGTTTGTCCTGAGCTTTTTTGATGATCAACTGTACCAAAGATTGTTGTGATTTGGTGAGCTTTTGTTGTGCAGTATCACCGTTGTATACTACTTTGTCACCATCGCGGCGATAGATAACTAGTGAGTTGTTGTATCCGAGAACATAGTCACCGTCCTGAGCGTCTTTGTAGATCTCAGCATCGATGGCATTTCCTTTTTTCAAGGTCTCGACGTCTGCGAGGTTTTTCTTATCACCGACACGAGCGACGACAGGAATTTCATTTGGTGGTAATGATACTTTTTTACCAATTTTGTTGATAGTTCCTACGGCATCGAGTTGATTTACGAGGTTGATCGGGTTGACCAAGAGGTATAAAATTACGAGCTGAATAAGAAGCAAGAACAAGTGAAATAAGTTTCGGGCGAAGAAGTTCATGATTTTAGATGAACTGGATTTTTTAACAGCAGCGCCTCCTGCTATGTTTGTATGGATATCTGTAAAAGACATATGTAATCTCTAAAAAAAAATAGGCGAGTTGTCAACTAGTCTTAAAAAATTCTTGTCTATTATTTAAAAGTAAAGTATAATGTAGAAGTTAGTAAACAAATAAAAATACCCTATGTCCCATAAAACTATGGATGGATCAGTACAATCCACCATCGTTCCCCTATCAAAAAAACTTTCACGACTGCGATTTTTGTGGTTGTTATTGCTATTATTATTTTTGACACTTTTGACCTTGCAGAATTATGCCTCGGCATTTGTGAACTCACCGCAATCCCTCAAAGATTTTTTTCGCGTCTCACAGCAAAAAGGTGATGCCGGTGCACCAGGACAACCAGGTGAAATGGGTATCACAGGAACTTCAGGAAAAAACGGAGCTGTGGGCGCACCAGGTACAGGTGGATCAGAAGGAATAGCTGGATCAGATGGGCGAACCGGATCTCAGGGAACCGCAGGGATTTCGGGT
>JAYUUP010000113.1:0-20982 GCA_043754825.1 bacterium
GTGCAGAGTATGGTGGAGCAGGGTGGGTTTGACGCGGGGTGGTTTTTTCGTGAGGTGACGCGCACGACCGAGATGCGATTTATCAATGGCGACCTGGGCATGACTGGACTGACAGTGGGTGTGTTTGCGTATCTCGAGGGGCGTAGGCTCGAAATGCCGCGTTGGTGGGTGCCACTGCTCGGCGCATTTTTAGTAGGTATCTCGCTGGCACTACCATGGTTTTTGTGGGAAAGGGAGAGGTGGTTGGAGCGGGAAAGCTAATTTTTTTACAGAATGTGATTTGCGTGCTATGTTTAGTTTATGTTTGAAGCGCCAAATCGCAAAGTTGTTGGATTTAAAAAAACCGAGCAGAAAATAAAGCAGGAATTGCCTCAGGATTTTCGTGATATTAGCGAAGTAATCGAAATGAGAATACAGGATATACTCGAGCAATACGGCATCCGAGTCAGTGATACCTATCGTATCGCTAAAGAATTTGTGGTAGAGTCATTGGACGAGCGAGTCGCATCGTATCATACAGTGAGTGATGCGATTTCGATTGACGCACAGGAATATGCTATGCTGCTCCAGGCAAAAAGTAATACACAGATTGAATTGCAACCGATTTTAGATTTTTACAAGTCATTTATCCACGAGTCGCTGCATCAATTATCGTTTAATCGAGTGTATAAAAAAACAAATAAAATGCATGACTTATCAGGTGTAGACTCGATAACTAACTATAAAAATGGTGGTGAGAAAAAATATTTTAGTTCTTTAAATGAAGCGATAACCGAAGAGCTAACAATCGAAATATTTGGGTATGTTCGAGGATATATCGTAGGGGTGTACCGACCCGATCTCAATCCAAGAGATATAGTAAAGGGGGGTCAGGGGACATACGTACTCGATCGCATTGCGTATTTTTTGTTGACTGCACTCGACTCTATCGTGTATGATGGAACGCTGAAACAGCTGCTGATACAAGCATATTTTGGCAAAAACAGACGAGAATATATCGATCGACTAAAAATATTGCTAGAGGAGGATTATGTTCAATATCAAAAAGTCGAGGTGGCAAATCAAGATCAGTTACTGCCAATTATCCAGGTATTGCATAGTAAAATTTTGGAAAATAATCATAATAATATTGAAGCAAAGCTAAACCCCACAGAGTTTAAATATTTGCAAAATATCTCACAGTGGCTTTTATCTCAAAAATAAAAAACTACCCAATCGGATAGAAAATTTTAGTTTTATGATGGTGAACCCGGTGGGATTGGAGCCCGTGACCAAAGGATTAAAGCATGGCAGCAGAACAAGTCGACGTTCGAAAAGGGTGCAGGCTTTGCATGAAATACTTTTGTGGGTGCTGCTACTGAACGCCTTATTGGTAGGTATTTCACTGATACTACAATGGTTTTTATGGGAGCGGGAGAAGTGGTTGGAAAAAAGAGATGATAATTAAAAATATTGAGAAATTTGCTTTATTAGAGTATCCCCCGATGGATTCTGCAATAGTTTAACTAAATGCTGAAGGTCAGATAAAGGTACATATTTTTTTTCTTCGACTTCAAAACCATTTTTGTTTGGTATAAATGATGTTTCAGATTGTACATCACATATATATCTATCGTGCCTGACAGTCTCAATAATTTCAAATCCCATATGATGCGTTACAATCACCGAACCCAGTAAAACTAAATTACAAACGCTCATTTGAGCCTCCTCTTGTATTTCTCTTACAATGCACTCACTGCTTGTCTCGCCTGGTTCGCAGCCGCCGCCAGGTAAACTGTAAAATATTTCATTGCCATCTCTGACAATACAGTACTGATCTAGTTTTTTACAGAAAGCCATGCATTGTACCACGGGAGTGTTTTGATACTGTGTTAGATTGGCTTTTGGTATATACTGAAATGTAATGCTGGCTTGCATATTTATATATTAATTTTTTAGTAAAGTCATGTCAAAATAACGCAAAAAATCCACCTAAAATGGTGGAAAATAAATACGTAAATTGGTGGACCCGGTGGGATTCGAACCCACGACCAAAGGATTAAGAGTCCTCTGCTCTACCAACTGAGCTACAGATCCAAAAAGTACGTCGGCAGAACAAACCGACGTTTCAAAATATGCTAGAAGATAATCTAGCGCTTGGTGCTCACCGAAAAAATCAATGAGCTCTGGTCGCAGTGATAGGATTTGAACCCACAGCCTCTCTCATTCGAAAGCGTGCAGAGAGTGCTCTTTCCATTGAGCTACACCGCGCGACCAATCCAGCGTTTTTAGAGTATATTTTGACAGTTGTCAACCCTCAGCCTACACTTGTGTATCATGTCATTAACAGATTTGCACGGCAAAAAAATCCTACTCAAGTGCGATTTTAATATTCCAAATCTAAAGAGTGTAGAGCGTATTGAGGCGGCGATGGCAACTATCTTGGAGCTGTACAACCAGCAAAACACACTCATCATCGTGACACACTGGGGGCGACCGGAGGGGCAGGTGATGCCTGAGTGGAGTACCCAAAAAATGTTGCCAATACTACAAAAAATCTGTGAGGCGCACGGTGTCAATACTGAGATCAGGTGGATGAATCAATGGGCAAAGGGGTTTGAGTATCTGCAAGATCAGATCAGCCGATTGCCATCCAAATCAATAGTGTTGCTCGAAAATACCCGATTTTGCCCTGATGAAGAAGGTGGCGATTTTGATAAGCGAAAATTGTTGGCTGAGCAATATGCATCGCTGGCAGAGGTGGTAGTTGATGAGGCGTTTTCACTATCACACCGTCACGAAGTCACCAATACCGACATAAAACTGCTGTTGCCATCCGAGTTTGGACTGCAGTTTGAAAAAGAAAAAATGATGCTTTCGCAGGTAAAAAACCATCCAAAAAAGCCGCTCGTATACTTGCTCGGTGGTGCAAAACTGGAGACGAAACTGCCGCTAGTATTGCGAGTAATTGACCAAGTGGACGCCCTTGTTGTTGGGGGGCAACTGTGTTTTACGTTTTTGGTAGCAGCCCGAAATTTGGGATTGGCGCCGTATCAAAATATTAATATCGCATCGTCACTCGTCGAGCAATCTTTTTTGGAAAAAGCCAGCGCATTATTGGAAAAATACGGGGATAAAATTGTACTGCCAATTGATTTTGTTTATGATACCAATGATTCAGGTGCGAGATACGCCGCGGATATCGGTCCAGAAACAATCCGATTATTTGAAGAAAAACTAAAGTCAGCCGCTACGATATTTTGGAATGGGCCGATGGGTCGACTTGAAAAAAAGCCATTTGATACGGGGACACGCGAGATCGCGCAGTATTTGGCAACACTTGGTGAGAGTGTATTTGTGTGTGTGGGCGGCGGGGACACGGTAGCAGGGTTGCCGCAAGATACAGTGGATAAGTTTGGGTTTGTGAGTACGGGTGGGGGAGCAAGCCTAGCGTTTTTGGCAGGGTAATCATGGTGCCTGTCATTACGAGGGACGAAGCAATCCAATAGCCCGGGCTCAATATCCAGCCTATCCCGAGAAACCAATGAAATATTTTTGACACTAAGCTCAAAAGTCGAACAAAGTCCGATTTTGGACTTAGCTTACAAAAAATTTCGTCTTGGTTTCAATCGAGATTGGCTTTTACACCTACCGGTGGTTATTCATCGCCCTCCTTACGGACCCGATAGTAGTAATCGCCTTTTTTACCAAATTTGCAGTCGATTATGAGGTAATTGCGTCCTAAAAACTGCATAAACGCCTTCTTTTTAAATAGTCGATCTGGCCATTCTACGAAAACTATGCGTTTGGTGTTGGTCATTTCCTCTTCAATCCAGCCGATATCTTTGTCCTCGTAACTCTCTACTTTTTGCAAGTCCATGTGGGTCACACCCTCGTATTCTGCCTCCTGCGCTGCTTCTGATACCGGTTTGAGAGCGTATTGATTGATGTAGGTGAAGGTAGGCGAGGTGACTTCGTCGGTGACCTCGAGGCGTTTGCAGATTTCCTGGATAAGTGTCGTTTTTCCAGCACCCATTGGACCTCTGAGAAAATACAGCGAGTAATTTTTGGTCAAAATCTCTGGTATTACCATGTCGAGCAACTTGTCCATGTAAATCTTTTTGCCAAATGGAATCTCGGTTGGTGCTGCCTCGCTCTTGCCCTTGTTTGCAAAGAGTTGTGGTTTTACGCCCTCTAAAAAGTCAATTAATTTGTAGCTGTCTCCGTGCTGGCGGATTTTTTGTAGTGCGACTTCTTCGATTTGGCGGACGCGTTCACGAGTAACGCCAAACACCTCTCCAATTTCCTCAAGAGTATGCGTCACATTGGTACCGTCGAGTCCAAAACGCAACATGATTACCTTTTTTTCTCGCGGTTCGAGAGTGTCCTCCACAATATCAAGGATATACTTTCGCAGCATGTTATTGGAGGCGATATCAATCGGCGCCTCAGCTTCGTCATCTTGAATCATCTCAATCATCTGCGTCTTTGAGTCTTCACCGGGAGAGATATTGGTGTCGATAGAAACAGTGTCTTGGGCAATGCGCTTAAAATAAAATATTGTATCGAGATCGATATCGAGTTTTTCACTGAGTTCCTCGTTGGATGGCTCACGACCTAGTTCCTCGATCATCTTGCGACGCTCCTTTTTAAATCGGTTTAGCTTTTCTTCGACGTGTACCGGGAGGCGTACAGAGCGCGACTGATCGGCAAGAGCTCGACGGATAGACTGGTCAATCCAATAACTAGCATAGGTACTAAATTTGTAACCCTTTCTCCAATCAAATTTTTCTACGGCCCGAAACAATCCGATATTTCCCTCCTGGATCAAATCCAAAAATGCCAAGTTTCGCCCCATATACTTTTTTGCGTTGTGGACGACAAGTTTGAGGTTAGCGTAGGTTAGCTCTCGCTTTGCCGCCTGATCACCATTTTCAATGCGCCGAGCCAGGTCAACTTCTTGGTCTTTCGTCAAAATTGGATACCGAGACACATCCCGGATATAGTTTTGAATTGTGTCATCATTGAGCTCGTCTCCTCCGACATCTCCTGCCAAATCTTGAGTGAGTTTGTTGGCTTCTTCGAGGGCGGCGTGGCGAGCCATTTCCTCAGTTTCGAGTCGGTGCCACAAATCATCGATACTATTGTCGAGTCGTACCGGAGCCCCACTATCCTCGGCTAAATCAAAAAAGTCTTCAAGCAATGATACGTTATTTTCCGGCTCAGGAATCAAAAATAAAATCTCCTCTTCCGTGATAAATCCACGTGAAATCCCCTGTTTGATAATGTCAACTGCGTCTTGTTGAAACTCTTCACTTTGAGCTGAAAATGTCTTATAAAATGATGCATCACTATCGATAAACTTTTTGAGTCTTTTGCCTTGCGTTTTGGAGACTCGCTTTTTGGTCACCTTTTTCATCTTGATTTTGATACCTCCCTCAAGTGTTCGATATCGGCGCGCACCACGCTGTTCAATCGAATCATCATCGATAGCTGCCAGACGATTGGTTTCGGCAGTAGACTGAAGGTTGAGTCCCAAAATACCCTTTCGAGTTACTAGCTCATCACTATTGCGTTTTGGTTTGGTGGTGTCGATCGGGATTGGAATACGATTTGGATCGACTTTTGCTTGGAAAACTTTGGTAATTTTAGGAGTTTTGCGCTGGGTTTTCTTGGCAGATCCAATGGTGAGTCGTTTGCGGTTGGCGCTGGATTTTTTATTGGCTGATTGGTCGGCTGCGGATTTGCTCGAAGGAGCAACCATGTCTGCAATAGTTTTTTTTGCCATAGAAATAGGATAAATTTAGTATATTAAATAAAACGATTTTGTTCAAAGAAGAACTGGTTTAAGAGCAGAAAATGCTGATGCGTACCACGCATGACGGGTGATTACTTGACTATTTGTGTCAAAAGTAATAGATATACTAAGTAATACATCATTTTGACGTTTGTTGTCAACCTTTTTCATCACCCATGTCCGCATCCCCCGCAAAAACCCCCGCAATTAATATTAAAAAGGAGGTAAAAGTCCAAACCAACACCTCAAAAGTGTCATCCAAATCCAATCGAATGGTCGCATTTACTACTGAAAAGCCCACTTTTACTCAGGAGTCGTTTGACCGGGCGCTTACTGTGGTGTTGTCAGTGCTGATGATCTTGGTATTGTCGTGGTTTGCACTGTGGTATATCCCAAAAAATCTCTATCCGCAAACCGGATTTGCCAAAGCTGAACAAGCCCAAAAACAGACTGATGCTGATGCAAAAGTTCTCGCTTCAAAACAAGAAGAACTTAAGGCACAGCGCATCGTAGAAGACTCAGCTACTGCAGGAAAAAGTGTAGTATTGTTGCAGACAAATTTTGGTGATTTGACTATCAATCTAGCGCGAAAAACTGTTCCCGTAACTACTGATAATTTTGCACGACTTGTGTACCGCAAAAATTATGATAATAATAAATTTCATCGTATCGTAAAGCAACCAAATTTTGCAGTGATTCAGGGTGGTGATTTTGAGGGGCAGACAGGAGGAGCACTATCAAAAACCATAAATGACGAGGTGTGGAGCGTGCCACCAACTTACGACGAAGCAGGCAAACTCACCAATACTCCAGTTTTCACTGAGCCGAGTTTATATAAAGATTATAAAGATCTTGGGGTGTATCAAGGGCAAAATGTCTCACAGGTAATCTATCCCAAAGGAACCATAATCATGGCCAAGGCACAGGCGCCAAATACCGCAGGTAGTCAGTATTTTATCACGCTTGTTGATACACAGCTCCAACCAGATTATACCGCATTTGGCAGTGTTGCTCCAGAGTCATTTGTGGTACTTGATAAGATTTATAATGAAGTGGGGATTGTAGATAAAGATGGCAAGGCAACCTCAGCAGCTGACGGTAAACCAGATCGTGAACTCAAAATTATAACGGCGCTTCTCCAATAATATGAGTGATCTGCCGTGCGTGTTTTTGTTGGCAGGAAAAACCGGGGGACCGCTCGTGCCACTCTTGGCAATTGCAGCAAACATCCAAGCAAATCCATTGATTATAGGGGTTGAAAACGGCGTCGAAACTGATATGGCTGCAGCGCATAATATCTCGATAGAATACGTGCCTGAAGCCAAATTTGCCCTGTCCTCATTTTCTAACCAGTCAAATAATGATAAAATCCGAGGAATATTTGGACTGATCACAACACTTTTTTTATTGATTGGCTCCACAATTAAGTGTTGGTACTTGCTGGCGAAATACCGACCTATTGCCATATTGAGTGCGGGTAGTTTTATCAATATCCCGATGACTTATGCGATGCGAATCACCAATGCACTTGGGCGGACTCACACTAAACTTATTATCCACCAACAAGATCCTGTTCCGGGTCTAGCAAACACACTCGTAGTATCGCATGCTGCTCTGGTAACCTGCGTATTTGGTGTTACACGAGAATATCGAGGGTTTGAACAAGCACATCTCATTCCAAATCCCATGGACATCGAGCGATTTGAACAAAAAAATCTAACTCAGGTGTACCGTGCGCTTAAAACAAGCGATGAAAAATTGTACGCGTGGATCACCACTGAAAAAAATAAACCGGTGCTGATGATTTTTGGTGGAGGTAGTGGCGCGCGCGCTATCAATGACTGGGTTTGGCATAATCTTGACGAATTACTAGTTCATTTTTGCGTATTGCATGTCACGGGTGCGCTCCAGGATACCAGAAAACCAACGACAAGATCCGGGTATTACGCGGTGCCGTTTTTGCAAGCTGAGTATGCGCTCTGTTTGGTGATGAGTGATGTTGTGCTCTGCAGAGCAGGGCTTGGATCGATTTCGGAACTGCAATATCTTGAGAAAAAAGCGGTGTTAGTGCCTATAAAACACTCGCATCAGGAAAAAAATGCCGCTCAAGTCGCAGATAGTTTTGTAGTTGCTGACCAAGAAAATACAGCAGATTGGATGTCGCTGCTAGTGCATTTAGAGCGTACCAAGCACGTCTCGACCACGGATTCAAGTGATTATGGGGATAGATTGCAGGAATATTATGCACACATTCAAACATTAATCTCACCATCCGAGGCATAAATCCACCTTGACGAGAACGGTGCGCTCACTCATTTTTGCAGTAAAATAGCTATGAACCAGCAACCCTTTGACCCAAACCAATATCCTACGCAAAACGCTGTCCCGCCTGTGTACGATCCCTCGACAGATCCAATGCTCAATCCGGGGCTTACTCAGACCAGCCCGCGATTTGTTTCTAGAAAAACCCGTTTGATTACAATGAGTATTGTGGTAGTGCTCATTATCGCACTTATTGCCTCTGCGGTGTACTATGTGTATACGCTCACTACAAAAACCACCGTCAATCAAAACTCAGTCTCGGCGTTATGTCCCAAAGATACCAAGCTTTCGTGGTGGGTACCCGACGTATCATATATGGATCAATCAGCTTTCAAGGATATAATCGAGACTTTCAAAAAGAAAAATGCTAAATTTAACCTCAATATTGAGATCGTGAACCGCAAATATGATCCGTACAACTATTATAATGATATTTTAACATCCATGGCCAAGGATGCTTCACCTGACTTGTTTGCCGTACGCAATGATGACCTGCCAGCATATCATGAGTTCGCTGCGCCACTACTTTCATTTGATGCCACCGCAATCGATAACTACAAGCGAAATTTTGTGGACATCGTAGGCGCTGAGACGGTGTTTAATGACCAGCTTTATGGCGTAACGACTTATGTGGACAACCTCCAGATGTACTACAACAAACAAATATTAGATCAAAATAAAATCGCAAAACCTGCAGAATCTTGGGCTGATATTGTTGCCCAAACCAAGCTTCTCACCAAGCAAAAAGCTGGACAGGGATTTGATCAAAGTACGGTCGCGCTTGGTCTAGGCACTACGGTAGTGAGAGACGCCGGCATCGATAAAGTACAACAAAATATTTTAGACTCCCAAGATATCATCCCGACATTAGTTGCCCAATACGGAGGAGTTATTTATGATCAGCCGACAAACACTGTTGGATTTCAATTTGACAAATCCTCTTCGCGTGCGGATAGCCCGTTTACTAAGGCTATCAAGTTTTACTATAGTTTTGCTGATGATCGTCAGAGTGGAGATACCTATAACTGGGACAGATTTCAAGGAAACAGCCTCGATGAGTTCGCACAAAATCGACTGGTGTACATGTTTGGTTATAAGGAGCTCGATGCCAAAATTAATGCTAAGCGTCAGGGACTCGACTATAAAATCGCGCCTATTCCACAACAAATTCCTTCGCAAAAACGAACTGCTGGTCGGTATTTTATGACCATGGTTTCGCGAAAACTCGCGCCATTTGAAACCACTACTCCTACTGGCAAAGTTGCTACTGGTAAGCGCGCTTGTGCCGAGGGATTTATGGCGTATTTGGCGAGTGTTGAGGCCCAGACATTGTATGCAAACGCCACCCAAATGCCAGCCGCACACCGCGATGTTATTAAAAAACAAATCCAGGGCAATCAAAACGATCGTATCTTTGCCGAGGGTGCGCTTTATGCGGTGAGTTACTACAAGCCGGACGTGCTGGCAGTAGAGCGAGTCTGGAATGAAATGATGGAAAAAATCGCTGCAAATTATGGGTTTGATAAGGCAGTTGGGGAGGCATCGAGTGCCTACAATTCAATAGTGGGTGCAGGACCAAAACCACGTGTGCGCCAAGAGCCATAAGCTAAATTGACGTGAAAAAATCGTCCTCATGGGACGGTCTCTTCAAAATGTGGTGGGTATGGCTGGACTTGAACCAGCGACCGCAGCCTTATAAGAGCTGTGCTCTAACCAACTGAGCTACATACCCTACAATAGGTAGAGTAATGAGCGTTTTTGTGGTGTTGTCAAGAAATAAGTGAGTTGACTCGGTACGATATTACTTGGATTAACCCCACTTGATCACGATTTGTCCGCGTTCTTCATTGCCTTTGAGTTTAACTTCTGATTTTGGAAATTGCCGTGCCAATAAGTTGATTTGTGACATGTATTTTGGCTGGAGGCTATGAGTCCACTCAGCAGGTTTTTTAGGCGTTGCCAGGGCTTTTTTTACCAGTTTTTGAATCTCACGATTGGACAGGTTTTGCGCCAAAATAATCGGTAATAACTTATCTTGGAGGGGTATTTCAAGTGGCACAAGTGGCCGTACGCGACCTTCTGACAACAGGTTTTCCTGGAGCGCCTGGATTACTTTTGGCGACAACCGCAGCAAATTAAGGTAATTTCGGATGTACTGATCAGTTGTTCCGAGGCTTTTGGCAAGTTTATCGATAGTAATATTGTCTTTTTGCAGCAAAATATCAAATGTTCTGGCAAGTTCGAGTGAGTTGAGCGACTCGCGGTGTAGGTTTTCAGCACTAGAAATGATAAATTTATCGTCTTCGGAGAGTGTGCCAAAGTCGCGGATAATCGCTGGGATACTTTTCTTTTTCAAAAACTTAAACGCACGAAGTCTGCGTTCACCTGCTAAAAGGGTTAGCTCACCATCTTTTTCTCTCAAAAGTGTAATCGGGTTGAGGAGTCCACTGCGCTGAATACTACGCGCCAACGCCTCGATTTTTTCCATCGAAAAGTGCTTGCGTGTCTGAAATGGATTGCTGTTGATTAAGCTAATCGTAATTTCACTTGATACTGCTGCAGCTACCTCAGGTTTGGGTGCGTCATTTAGCTTGACATCGCTGTCACCAAAGTAATCGCCAAGTATATTTTCTAAATTTTTGCCAAGGGCCATCACTCAAAATCAAACCTATTTTTTGCGATTTCGTCCAGTGGTTTACGCCCTGATGGTGTCTCACGGGCTTGATTGTAGGTATCAAGATCAGTTGTAGGATCGCCCATTTTGCCCACTACTAGTACTGCATGTGCCGTAAACTGCTCGGGTATGGAAAATGCGGCACGCATAGCTTCTTGGTTAAATCCAGACATTGGGTGGGTGATCAAACCTAGCTCTTGGGCTTGCAAGCTAAATGACATCGCAGCAGCTCCGGTGTCAAAAAGATGTCCTGGTTTCGGTGAGTGCTGCTCATCTTCCCAGATATTTTTGGAGCATACCAATATGAGTGCCGAGGCATTTTTAGCCCAAATTTTGTTGTATTGCTCCATCGAGTCCAAAATTAAGGGAAAAGTTGTGTCGCTACGGAGTCCATACACAAAGCGCCACGATTGTCCGTTTGACTGTGAATATGACCAGCGTGCTGCTTCAAAACAAAGCATCAAATCAGCCATGGATAGTTCAAAATCTGGATCAAATGCCCGCGGCGACCAGCGAGCTACAAACGGAGAGGTATTTGGAAGTATTGAGATGCGTTCGGACATAATCAGAGTGTAATTTTAGAAACAATAATATCAGCTGCAGCAGTGTCAGTGCCTGTAAAAATGATCAAATAGGGTACGTTGCGATCGACACATTGCTGAGTGGCTGAGGCTGAAGAACAGGGAGTAGTCACTGCGTTGGATTTTGAATCAGGCAATAGTATGGTGAGATTTGTACCACGAGTGTATCCGCCAATTGCGTCACCTTTGAGGTAGGCAATATCACTGGTCGTAGCCAAAATTACTGGGCATGTAATGACACTTGATGGAGTGCAAGATCTCAATAGTTGATAGGTGGCATTGTCACTGGTAGGGGTAATCACACTCGTAGCAGCCCGGTACACCCAAAATTTTTGCACAGAGTCATAGTACCGAACCCAGCGTTTATCAATTGTTTTAAGGTCTTTAATATCGACAGCATAGGCTTTTGTCGTATCAATCATCACCGAGTCGCGCAGTGATACCGCTACCGTTTGTGAGTTGTCAGGTGAGGAAATGCGTAGAGCCGCCAAACGAGGTGCAGTGGGTAGATAATACTGATTGTCTCCAGGGCCAAAGAGTTGCTCAGTGGTCCAACCAACCGGAATAGTCGCAGCAAATACCGGAAAGTTTTCGAGTTTTTTGACAACGCTATCGGCAAAAGAAAGCGAAAATGTAGTTGCAGAGGAGCCAGTTGCAGTTGATGGAGTAGATCCAGATATCAAACTTTGAACTGCGCTGTTATTTGCAGTAGATTGGCTCGATGGCAACTCATTTTTGTTACCATTTTTAGAGACAATTAAATACGTAATACCTGCGCCAAATGCTGCAAAGAGTACTGCCACGCTGATCCAAGTGAGGGTGCGCAAAAGTGGTGAGACAGGCTCAGGCATTTGCTCATACATCCAGTGATCTTGCGGCGGTTTGGGCGTATTCATACTAGTTTGTGACCGGGAAAAACTCCTTGACTTTCTTGATTTGGTCGTCGAGTTCTTGTTTCTTTTTATCGAGTTCTAAGCTGGCGCGCGCGGTACTTTCGAGCTGAGTTATACCCGGTACATTTCGTAGTTCAGGATGCGCCTCGATACCGGTGATTACGTCCTGAGCTTTAATATCAACAATTGCTTTGCCGGCAAACTCTGGATATTTGGAGAGTTCTGGGTAGAGGCTTTGGAGTTGACCGGTAAGTAGATTGTTTTGCGTAGCCATTTGGGCTGTGTAATCTTTAGTTTGCTGCACTTTTTTGCTTACATCTAGCGTACCACTGCCAAAAAATAGATTGGCGAGATAGATGATAAGTACAATAGCAATAACATAAAACACAATACGCAATGCAGTTTTGATGAGAAATCCCCCAACGATAAAAATCACGATAATAAACAAAATAGTACCAAATGACATACCATGACCGATACTCGCAAGGCATAAATTTGTCAATTCTAAATGAATTAATCTCTTTTTTCTAAATTAATTTGTCACCCTCAAACACCCACTCCTTCGTCATCCTCGAACTTGATCCGGGGGTCCAGCAACTCAGTACCAACTTTATTTCAAAACTATTACCTGTCGTTCCTCGCAATGACACATGGTACGTAACCACAAAAAAATCACCCGTACAGGTGAAATAATATATTCAAAGTGGAGCCGACAACAGGAGTCGAACCCGTGACCCACAGTTTACAAAACTGTTGCTCTACCAACTGAGCTATGTCGGCAACTCGTTATTTCTAAGCACAAATACGTGATTTTGTCAAGATTGAGTTTGACAACCACTTTTATATGCAGTGTGCTGAGCTTATTAATTTTCCTTATGTCCGATGAAATAATCAGTCACTACAACCCCGCCGAAATCGAATCAAAATGGCAAAAAACTTGGTTTGATAACAACATTTATGCAGCCGTTGACAACGATACTACCCGTGAAAAAAAGTATATCTTGGTAGAGTTTCCGTATCCTTCGGGTGCTGCATTGCATGTCGGGCATGCGTTTCGCTATACGATTCCTGACGTGTACTCCAGATATCTGAGGATGAGTGGGTACAACGTGCTTTTTCCTTTTGGATATGACGCGTTTGGGTTGCCGACTGAAGAAAGAGCCAGAAAAGACGGCAAAAATCCAGTCGAGACAACTCGAGAAAATATCGAGGCATTTCGAGGGCAAATCAAGCGACTTGGATACGGTTTTGACTGGGAGCGTGAGTTCGCGACGACTGACCCAGAGTATTACAAGTGGACGCAGTGGATATTTGCGCGAATGTTTGAGCGAGGATTGGTTGAGCAAAAAGCGGTAGAGCTTTGGTGGTGTCCGGCACTGTCAACTGTCCTGGCAAATGAGGAAGTGCTCGACGATCCGAGTATTCCGGGGGCAAAAATCAGTGAGCGGGGTGAACATCCCGTGGAAAAGCGCAAGATGACGCAGTGGGTGATCCGGATCACTGAGTATGCTGAACAACTACTGGCTGGACTTGAGCTAGTGGATTGGCCAGAGCACATCAAGGAAATGCAGCGCAATTGGATCGGCAAAAGTGAAGGTGCTCAGGTTGACTGGCAAGTAGTGACGCCACAAGAGATTATTTTGAGGCACAATGCTGAGTTTGAAGCTAAAACGCCAACTCGGCATCGGGCGATTGCCTTGCTAAAAATCAAAGGTCAGGACAAATATTTGGTCGAGAAGCGAATGGGGCGCGGAATGTACTTTTTTCCTGGTGGTATGGTCGATCCGGGTGAAACACCACTTCAGGCTGCAATGCGTGAAACTAGCGAGGAATTTGGAATTGTGCTCACTGAGAAAAATTTGGTCAAAAAAGTAACGACATTGTATCATGCGCGTACCTTCAAAACTCAAGAAAAACAAGCCCTGCGAGATAGACACCCTAAATTGTATGAAAAAATGCGCCGGCATCATTCTTCATCTGAGGGAAATCTCGAGCACTGGTATATATTTGAAATCGACGCTGACCACCCACGTACAAAAGCTGAGATTGACCAAAAAAATGCCGAGCTAATCACAGTTAATAGCGATGATTTGTATCGCAATAAATGGCCACAACTTGACACAGTTCTTGATCAACTACAATTGCCTGGTGTCAGTGAAACAAAGCAAACCGTCACTGTGTTTACAACACGCAAAGATACAATTCCTGGAGTCACCTTTGTTGCGGTAGCCCCTGAGTCACCACTCGTGGCATCTATGACCACAGAAGATCAAAAAGCTCATGTTGAGGCCTACGTCGAGTCAGTCAAAAACAAATCGGATCGTGAGCGAGCCATAAACAAAGAAAAAACAGGAGTATTTACGGGGTCATTTGCTATAAATCCCTTCGATGGTGAGACTGTGCCGGTATTTGTCGCCGATTATGTCCTTGCAAACTATGGTACTGGTGTGGTAATGGGCATGCCGGGGCACGATGAGCGTGATGCTGAGTTTGCAGCGGTGCATGATTTGCCGACTATTTATACTACAAAAGTTCCACAAGATTGGAATCGCGATAAAATATATAGTGGAGTCGGCGAACAAATCAACTCAGGCAATCTCAATGGACTATCAAACGAACAAGCAGGTCAGCAAATTATTGGCACATTGATCGAGCGTGATGTCGCGAAATTACAAACCAATTATAAACTGCGCGACTGGGTATTTTCGAGGCAGCGATACTGGGGTGAGCCGTTTCCCTTTGAGTATAGAAAAGTCGATAATGCTGTGGTCAGTGATGAAAATGATGTGATCACGAGTATTGAAGGTCAGGACTTTGTGGTGACGCTGATTTCAAACGAAAATTTACCGCTCGTTTTGCCGCCAGTGGTTGATTACGAGCCGTCTAGTGATGGGCGTTCCCCTCTTGCCAAGACTGATTGGATCACAATCAAAGATGAGACTGGAAATATCGTAGGGCGACATGAATCGGATACCATGCCAAACTGGGCAGGATCGTCGTGGTATTTCCTGCGGTTTTGCGACCCAAAAAATAATACTGAGTTTGCGTCACAGAAAAATCTGGAGTATTGGCTCCCCGTGGATCATTACTTTGGTGGCAATGAGCATACGACGCTTCACTTACTATACTCACGGATGTGGCACCAGTTTTTGTATAACGAACAATACCTCAAAACTCCCGAACCGTACCAGATGCGTACCAATGGTGGCATACTTCTGGGACCAGATGGCAGAAAAATGAGCAAATCTTTAGGAAATGTAATCTCACCAGATACAAAAATAGAGCAATATGGAGCGGATGCTTTGCGCTTGGCTGTCAACTTTATCGGACCATATGATGCGACAGTAGTCTGGCAAGAAGGAGGGCTCAAGGCGTGCCGAAAACTACTTGATACTATCTGGAAACTATCCGCAAAAGTTGATAAAACTATACCCGTTCCACGTGAAATTGAGAGTGCGCTTCACACTATGATCCGTGGAGTTACTACCAATCTTGAAATTCAAAAAACCAATGTATCTGTATCAGAGTTGATGATATTTGCCAATTTTTTAAAGGAAGTTTCAAGTATTCCACTAGTCATCTGGCGGGCGTATTTGCAAGTACTGGCACCATTTGCGCCGCATATTGCTGACGAACTATGGTATGCTTCGCACGGATTCGATATTACTGATTATACGAAGTCAATTCATCTTTCAACGTTTCCAAAATACGATGATTCAAAAGTAGTTAGTGATACCCAAACCCTCGCCGTCCAAGTTAATGGAAAAGTAAGAGCGACTATCGAGGTGGCAATGGGATTGTCAGATGAGCATATTTTGCAGCAAGCTCTTGATTCGGTAATAAAGTGGATAGAGGATAAACCCATAAAATTTAGTAAAGTAATACCAGGTAAGCTTGTTTCATTGGTGGTAGAGTAGTTGACAAGACATTGACCATTCAGTATTTTAGTCTACATTGCTCAAACTTCGATACTATGCTATAATATAAGAATAAATGCGTATTCACATCGAAAAAATAATCACGGTATCGCTTGCGATTTGCGCTCTTTCATTGGCAGTGTTATTTGTGTGTGACAGTGTTTTTTTGAACGCTAAAATATTACAACGAGTGCAGCGAGTGTTTACTGGTGAAGGGGTGAGTGTCCAGGCGACACCTACGACAAGCGCATCCCAAAGCTCCAACAAACAACTGACAAAATGGACTGGCGTTGCGTCCGTTTCGGCTACACCGAGCAGCGTGACTACTAGCAGTACTGCATCAATCGTCACTTCTGCATCAACCACGCCACGTATTACCCACGCTGAGATAGTCAAACTTCCGGTGATTATGTACCATCACATCAAAAATTGGGCTGGCGCCGAAGCATTTGGTGATCCAAAAACTGAGCGTGGACTCAGAGTTGGTCCAGCAATTTTTGAACGCCATCTCAAGTACATCGAGCAGCAAGGATATACCACTATCACTGCCAAGGAGCTCGATGCATATTATATGGGCACAGGAACCCTGCCTAAAAAGCCGATTTTGCTGACGTTTGATGACGGATATATAGACAATTATGAAAATGCATTTCCTCTATTAAAAAAATACAATATGAAAGGTGATTTTGCGATTATTACTGGAGCGGTGAGCACAAATGCCGCCTATGTAACGTGGGATCAGCTAAAGGAGATGCTCGCAGCAGGCATGGGAATCAGTTCACATACCGTATCACACTGCCAGTTTGCTATCAAAAACCCCAACGTCACCCAAAAATCAATCAAACCATTTGCTGACTCACCGATAGATGAGACGTATCGCTCGTGTACTTCGTTTGTATCACCGGAGCAACTCAAGAGTGGGCAAGTGCGTTTTGAACTGGCAGAAAGTAAAAAAATGCTCGAAGAAAAGCTGGGTATTGAGGTGCCGGCGATCGTCTATCCGTATGGAAACTACAACGCGCAGGTGATTCAGATTGCCAAAGACATCGGATATCGCCAAGGATACACTATATTGTCAGAAAAAAATGAAGACACCAATCTTTCAGAGCCATTTGAACTGACGCGCTATCGTGGATTTGGACAAGATGACAATCAGTTGACACAACTACTTGGGTTTTTTAACGGTGGCAGATAAGTCTTGTCGAATATCTTTTTTTTTGCCATAACTACGATATGAATATTTACTTTTGTGGCATTGGAGGTGCAGGCTTGGCACCGCTGGCAATGCTGTGCTCAGATATTGGTTGGACAGTAAATGGCTCAGATACTCAAGAAAGCCTCAACACCACTGAACTTAAGTCACGAAATATTACTTTTGAACTCGATCAATCTGGTAACTATTTGCAACGTATTCATGATGAGCATCCGGTTGATTGGTTTGTATACTCAAGCGCAGTCACCGATCAAAATCAAGAGTATTTGATAGCAAAAAAACTAGGTCTGATCATGACCAAGCGAGACGAGTTGCTCAATCATATCCTCAAAGAAAAAAACCTAAAACTACTGGCGGTAGCGGGCACTCATGGTAAAACTACGACGACCGCTATGTTAGTGTGGCTATTTATGCAAATGCAAATTCCGGTGAGCTATCTGATTGGATCCAATATTTCATTTGGGGCAGCAGCTCATTATCAAGAGGGCTCCCGATATTTTGTCTATGAATGCGATGAGTTTGACCGCAATTTTTTGGCATTTTCACCCCAGTTTGCCCTAGTTCCAAGCTTAGATTATGACCACCCCGATACCTATCCAACCAAAGAAATATACCGAACAGCATTTTACCAATTTTTTGCTCAGTGCGATGCGGTGATAGGCTGGCAGGTGGATCTACTCACTGTTGCCAAGGATTTGCCTCAAATGTTGTTGTATAACTCAGCTTCAGGTGGCGAGCCGGGATTGATACTCTTTGGGGCGCACAATCGAAAAAATATGTCGCTCGTACTTTGGATGGTGGAGCGGCTGATGTTGACTGATGCAGAGTTTGGTGCGCAAAAAAGTATCGCTGAACTCTTGCCATTGGCCAATACATTTCCGGGAACACAGCGTCGCCAGGAAAAAATTGCGACTGATGTATACTCTGATTATGCGCATCATCCGGTAGAAATAGCCGCGACGCTCTCAGGATTTGCAGAAGAGTTTGATCGACTGTGCGTGGTGTATCAGCCGCACCAAAATATCCGCCAACATGCAGTCATGGCTGAGTACGCTCATTGTTTTGATGCTGCGCATACGGTGTATTGGTTGCCGACCTATCTTTCACGCGAAGACCCAAAGCTTGAGATATTGTCTCAGCAAACCCTGATTGACTTGGTAAAAAGTGATATTGAGATTCATTTGGCTGAGCTCGATGAAAATCTTGAACTGCAGCTAATTCATAAAAAAAATACCGGTAGTGTATTGGTGTTTCTTGGTGCTGGAAGTATTGATGCTTGGGCGCGAGAACATTTTGCACATTAAGTAGGGAGGTTATTTGGGGTTGAGCCGCCCACTGCTACGTTGTCACTATCACCAAAACCACCTGAGAGCATCTCTGCCATTTGGTTTTTCATCGGTGTCATCTCGTTGGTAATTGGGAAGTGAAAGAGTCCAGCCAAAGCCTCGACTGAAAAATACCTAGCATTTGAGATCTTGGTCATGTCACGGGTGATCAAGCCCTGATAAAATATTTTGCGTTGAAAATCTGATTGCGACTTCCAGTAAATTTGGTTGGACACGTTGGCAAACCATGGGCCGATCACTCCAAATCGCGCGCCGTTATCCCTCTCCCAAGTTTTTGCAAATCTGACTGGCGCGAGTCCGACAATATCACCTGCCCATGACTCAAAAAAACTCATTATTTCTGAAAAAATACCTTTATTGTTGTTATCACCTTGAAAAATGGCAACTCGGATTTTAACTTTGTAAATTTGACCGGCGATTTTGCGTGAGATTTGGTTGAGGATATTTTTTTCTTGTTCAGTTACTAGGGGGGTGCGTACTGTGTCCTCACCGAGTTCGAAGCTCGATTCTTCACTAAATTTACCTTTGAGTAATGAAAACATCTTTTTCCAGTTTTCTTTGACTTTTGCCTCGGCATCATCACGAGCATAAGGAGTTGTGACGTACTGAACTATGGCATATACTCCGGGTTTGAGCGCTTTAAGTACCGTAAATAGCTGGGTAATCGGGTCGGCAATGGGTGCTAACGTTTCATCCCTTTGAAATTCATGCCAAGATTTCAGTGGTAAAATATCATTTGAGTAGTTTGGGTCAAGGACTAGCTTTTCACCCCCCTTGTAAGACAACTCTGCGCCGACCATACCCGCATACCCTGGAACCCCGGTTTTATTATCAAAATTCTCAGGAAATTTGGCAAAGGGATCTTCGGTCTCCTCGACAACCGTGCTTGGAAATGACGCCTCCATACTACTTTTGAATAGAGAAAGATGCGCTGCATTCAGTCGGCAATAAATTCCAATACGACCATCTTTGGCATGTATTTCAAAGCTAAATGAAGTATGCCACGTACCATCAACGTAGTAGTCAATCGGGTCTTTTGGTCCGTATACTACTGAGAGACGAGCAAAAAATGCCTCCATCTCAGCAATTGAACTTGGGTTTGAGGCAGGCTGGTAGATACGCACGGTAATATACTTGATATTGGAGAGAAAACCACCGATATTTTTTACGATATAGGTATAGTCAGACCATCGCCACACCAGCGTTGCCAGCGACAAAAATCCCCCGAAAATGAGAGCCCACACGATATATCGAAACAACTCAGCAACAAACATGAAAAACGTATTGTTTTATTATACTACAATTTTCACGCGTGGTCAATTTATCTTAGTGTGCCGCCAAACACAAACCACGCCAGGACTGATTTTGCGGTGAGTGACAGGATGATATATGCTTTTTCGCCAAATAGGTAATCCTTCCATCGTCCCACTCCTTTATACTGAAGATACATATTGATCGCGAAACAGTTGAAAAATAAAAACAGTACTGGAAAACCGATTTTGACGGTGTTGAGTGCATCTTTGACTCGTTGCGGGATGTCACTGAGTCCTCCAACTCGATCAAGTGTCACAAAAAAGTATACGCCCATGACAATCCACGGCAGCAATCCTGCAAAAACCCCGTAGTTGAAATTTGACCAAGACACTGTGTACTCAGTACCAGTTGCCTCTGATAGTTCGCGGCGTTTTGAGTTGTAAAGCTCCATCGCTGCACCAAAAAAGTTCATGCAGGCGTTGACCCCTACAAGCAAAATTAAAATCGCGGCGTCATTGATGCCACACAACACTGCGATAACAAATACCATAAGTGATGACGAAATAGCATACTCATACCAGCGAAATAAGTTGATTCGCTTCTTGAGCATCGCTACATAGTAATCGCTGCTGCGACCGATTGCACAAATTAAGTGCGCTACAAAGCAAACTAGCAAAAACGCGACAATACAATACGCCAGATTTATATCAATCCAGTGCTCAAGAGCATACGGCACTGTAGTCGGGCGTCCCATACCACCGGTGACTGGTTTTGGTAAGTTCCAGTTGATCGCAAAAGTGTTTGTTTTAGAGAGAAATAAGAGGATGAGCGCCTGGATGAGATGCAAAAATGCCATTACTAAATTCCATTTTTTCAACCCATTGTACACGGAGTCTGGATGCTGTTGTATTTGTTCGGACATAATATATGTGCCTGCGGTGTACGCCGCCTATTGATTTTTGTAAAGCTAAATTTATTTGCTCGTGTTTACTTGGTGATAAATCTC
>JAYUUP010000114.1:0-20971 GCA_043754825.1 bacterium
TTCATTTGTGCTCGCACTGCGCCCTTTTTTGAAGTGGGGTTCAGTGGAGTTTGCTCAGTCATTTCGCCAGTTACCAGTCCGTACCCGTAGACGTTATCAAAAAAAACCAACTTAGTACGACTTGCAATTGCTGCCTGAATTAGTCGTGTTGTAAGTCCAGTCCACGTGGATTGCCAGAGAGCTGTGTCATACTTGAGTCCAATAAGCATATAAGTGTGGTCGCTTCCCTGCATGACTTGAGTCAGTTGCTCGATATCGTCATAATCAACTGCAATATTGGTTACACCGGGCAGAGAAAAGTGTGGTTTCGTCCTGCCTACCGCTCTCACTTCATATCCTAATTTACTGAGTCGAGCAACCAAACGCAATCCGATATTTCCCGAGGCACCGAGTACTGTAGCTATTTTATTCATATTTGATACTAAATATATTTAGTGTTTGTTGTCAACTTATTTACAAAATTAATATATTGCGCTTACATTGACTAAATGCATTCTTATTTTACATTTGAAATCAAAGCACTCTCGCTACAACTTGATATACTAGCAGGAAAATATCTAAAGGCAACATACAATATTTCGTACTCAGAATTTCTCGTGTTACTGTCACTGGCAAGCTGCAAAAGTCTGACTCAGCGCCAAATCGCCCACTGGACACAGCTATCAGAAATGGTAATAAGCAACCTAGTAAAATCGCTCGTATCCCAACAAAAACTACTCAAACGCGTAAACCCAACAAACAAACGAGAAAACGTGATTACAATTTCTGATCAGGCAGCAGCTCAGGCTTTGGCAGCACTTGCTGAACTTGATGCGTTATTTTTATCACAACTTTCTCTGCAAGCACAGCAACAAGCGCACCAAATACACCCTACGATATCTGATATACATCATGATTTTCGAGGCGCACCACCACAGTAAACAGCATACAATAACCTACACTCAGTATTGATTGCTCAACTTGCTATTTGTACCAGTTTTTGCGCCATTCATCCACCATCTTATGATTTCCTGACAAGAGTATACCAGGGATTTTTCTGTCTCTCCACACTTCAGGCCGAGTGTACTGCGGGTGTTCGATACGCGGTACAATATCGCGCAGCCAGTGCTGATCTGAAAATAAAGTATTTTGTGAGGATTTTCGCACCGTTTCAAAGTCAGTTTTGCCATCTATCAATGCCTTGTACTTGAGGTGGTTGTGCTTTTGAATATCTGCCAATCGTCGTTTGCCATGTACGTACTCTGCCTTTTCGCTGTAGCTATTGAGGTGTGAAGAAAATGAATCATGCTGGGTACTGGTAGTTTTGGTGACAAATCCTGGCACAAGGCGCGCAGTAGTTTCAATAAGTGCCATCGCCGCAACCTCGCCGCCATTGAGGACAAAATCACCGAGCGAAATCTCCAAATCCACAGCTTCAGATACGCGCTGATCAAAACCTTCGTAGCGCCCACACAATATCGAGACTTCATCAAAGCTTTGACTGATCCACTCGGCAATCGGTTGGGTGAGAGGAAACCCGCGGGGAGTGAGGGAAATTATGACTTTTCGTGGGGCATTTTCATGAGCCACCAATCGCTCAAACCGTGAGTTGTTGGGTAACAAATGCAAATCAAGTTGATTCTCAGTAATAAGATCCTCTAGCGGATTATCGAGGGCATCCAGTGGTTTTGACAGTGGCTGCGGTTTTCCCCAAAATTGCCCCACAGAATCGCATTTTTCGAGGGCCTGCATGATTGGCTCGGGCATCAGCACCATCCCGCTGCCACCACCAAATGGCTTGTGATCAACTTGGGCGTAGTTGCCGATACCAAAGTCATCGCGCCAGTTGATGCGCTCGATCTGGATAACGTCCTGTGACACTGCTCTGGCAATCAAGCTAGTCGCCACAAATGAATCAAACAACCCCGGGTGTAGCGTAAAAATGCGATACTTCATACAAAACTTGCCAATCTTTTCATAATTTTGCTACTTTGTACAGCATGCTTATCAAGATCGTGTGCATCGGCAAAACCAAAAAAAAGTGGCTGCAAGACGGCGAGGCTGAGTATATAAAACACCTCAAAAAATATGCGACAGTTGAGTGGGTCGTGATTGAACCGGAAACCCGTGGAACCGTAGTCGATATCGTGAAAAAAGAAACTGAAAAGGTGCAAAAATATGCACAGTCCATGCCGGATTTTGAACTTTGTATACTAGACATACACGGTGTGCAGCACTCGAGTGAGACTTTCTCGACATTGATTAGGACATTTGAAAATAAAGGCAAAATCGCATTTTTTATCGGCGGTAGCCACGGTTTTGCCTTGGGATTTACAGACTCTATTACTCATAAAATATCCCTTTCTCCGATGACATTTGTCCATGAAATGGTGCGAGTCGTCTTGCTTGAGCAGTTGTTTCGTGCGCTGGATATTATGCATGGCGGACAATACCACAAGTGATCGCTCGATTGCGCGTATATATCAGTCTAATATAAAAAAACTTGCACACCTGCAAAAAGTACAGTATACTGTTTAGGCAAACAAAATAAATATGTTTCAAACAAAAATCATCAAAGCAATTTCTTCAGCGGGTCTGCTTGCCCTCGCTGCTGGAATCTTGGTTGCGGGAATATCGTCTCAGAACGTGTCTGCAGCTGGTGTCGTTACAACGATCTCCCCTTCAACTCAGACAGTATCAACTGCAGCAGCAGTAACTGTCACGTATACTACTACAACGACGCTCGCTATCGGTAACACGATTCGCTTCACTCGTCCTACATTGTATACGGGTACACTCACTACCGCAAACATCACCGTAAATGCCGCTGCACCTAGTGCTGTCACAAATACAACCAGTGGTTTAAACACCATTTCAACTTTGACTTTGTCAGCTGCAATTACTGCAGGTACAGCAGTCAACGTAGTCACTGGTGCTGCAGCACTCACTACTCCGGCGACTGCGGGAAACTATGCTTTTAGCATATTTTCTGCAAACACGTCTGATTATGGTGCTGTCCTCCAATACGTAGGTCAAGCCAATGTAGTTCAGGTTCGTGCCTTTGTCCCAATCACGCTTTCTTTTGTAATTCGTGATGCGACTGACACTGCCAACACTAACTTGTGTGACATGGGAGACGCTTCCACTGCTGCAATCAATAATTGCCAGTACCGTCTCAAGGTAACTACAAACGCTCGAAACGGATATGCTGTATCGGTGGCAACATCAGGTAACTTCACAAACGGATCAGCTAATATCACCAATGCCGCTGTCGGTGCTGGTGGTACAGGTGGAACACTTACTACGGCTGGTACAGAAAGCTATGGTGCTACAATCACCCAAGGTTCTGTCGATGTCGGTGGTACTATCGCCCGTGCTACAATCTACGATGCAGGTGCTACCAATGCGGTATCATATGTCAACACAGCTGCAGTCACGTTGATGACCTCAACTGGTCCAAACACTCCGGCTGCTTCTGCTGATGTAACCAAGACAAGTCTTATCGACCACAAGCTTGGAATCACCAACGGAACTGCTGCAGGTTTGTACACTCAAACTGTGACTTACACCGTCACTGCATCATTCTAATTGCAATCAAATATTAGACACAAAGAAACCCGGTTTTATCCGGGAATTTTTGTGGTCAATCTATAAGCGGGATTCTGTCTGACCTGCTTAACAATAGTTGCTGTCTCAATCACACTGAGTGCTGATATCGTGCTCACCTCGAGCATTCAGTGCAAAGATTTGAACACTAAGTCCAAATATCGAACAAAGTCCGATTTTTGGACTTAGCTTATCAAATTTTGCGTACTGACTGCAATCGAGGCAGCAACTATTGCTTTCGCAAGGAAACGATAATTTATCTATGCTGCCGACCTAATTTGGCATTGCACCGGGTGGGGTTTACCCGCGGTCGTGTCGCCACGATTCCGCCGTGAGCTCTTACCTCACGATTTCATCCTTACTGTCGTATTGCTACGATTAGCGGTGTGTTCCTGTTGTACTTTTCAGAGGATTGCTCCCCTCCCTATGGTTGCCCACGGTGGTTTAGACTCCACCACCCACTTCTTTGTAAACAAAGGGTGTCCCGACTTTCCTCAGGCGAAGTGCTATCTTCATGGCACTTCTGTCAAATAATTTGTGCTAGCAAGTCCAAAATCGGACTTTGTTCGATATTGAGCTTGATAGTATAAATTTTACAGAGGTGCTGAGGATAAGCACGACAATTTAACCTGCTATCGTCCAATCAACCAAAATAGCTGTCTCATTATTTGCAATAACTGTCAAAAGTGCAGTGTCTCCACAAAAGTAAACCATTATTTTATCCCTTGCCAAAATCGCAAATACCACCCAACGTGCGCATACAACTTACAGTATTTATGAATCAAAATGACGACAACCAGGGCTCATACTACGGGCAGACCCGCAGTGGAGGAGACAACAACTCATATGGAGGTAGCAATGACCGTGGTGGTTATGGCGGCGACCGAGGTGGATATGGAGGAGATCGCGGAGGATACAGCTCCCGCCCTCAACCAGAGGATATTCACAGTGTCAAAATCGAACTCGAACGCAAAACATTTTATGTCGACCTTAAAAAAGGCAAAGACTACTTTGTAAAGATCAGCGAAAAGTCAAACAAAGGTCGTTCAACCATCGTAATCGACGTCCCGGACTACGCAAAACTCACCGCAGCCTTAGCAGAAATCCAAGCTAAAATCGATGAAATCGCTCCACAATCAGCATATCACGAACAGCAACCTGTTGAGCACGATCAGCCTGCTGAAGAAGAGCCCGTTGCAGCCTAACTTTAGATATTATTGTGCTTTTGACCCCTGGAGGGTCTTTTTCCAGTGTATTTTTTACTGTTTCATAACTATGATGTATTGACCCCGCCACGATTTATCTCTTGACAAACATTCGGTTTTGTTGTAATACTGTCCTATCATCGCATTGCGCGATGTATTTTTGACAGCAAGAATACATGAAAATGTAAAAAATGATGTAACGTACAATTATCAAAAAATAAATGTGAGTTACGTCAATTCCAATACAATTATATACGATAGTGACTATGAGTCAGTAATTTCTCTTCAATACATTTTTTTATTGAGAGTTTGATCCTGGCTCAGGATGAACGCTAGCGGCGCGCCTTACACATGCAAGTCGAACGGTAACACGGAGAGTAGCAATACAATCTGGTGACGAGTGGCGAACGGCTGAGTAATGCATAGGAATTTTCGTTGAGTGGGGGATAGCTAGTCGAAAGATTAGATAATACCGCATGTGACCGCAAGGTTAAAGCAGCAATGCGCTCAATTCGAAGCCTATGTCCCATCAGGTAGTTGGTAGAGTAATAGCCTACCAAGCCTAAGACGGGTAGCTGGTCTGAGAGGATGATCAGCCAGACTGGAACTGAGACACGGTCCAGACATCTACGGATGGCAGCAGTGGGGAATTTTGGACAATGGGCGAAAGCCTGATCCAGCGACGCCGCGTGTAGGACGAAGGCCCTTTGGGTTGTAAACTACTGTGGTAAATTACTAAAAAAATGAAGAATTTACTAGAAAGAGGTTGCTAACTCTGTGCCAGCAGCAGCGGTAATACAGAGACCTCAAGCGTTATCCGGAATTATTGGGCGTAAAGCGTTCCGATCGGTGGATTGGTGTGTTCGTTGTGAAATACCGAGGCTCAACCTCGTGTGTGCAGCGAAAACTACCTTTCTTGAAGAGCAAAAGGGTGGCTAGAACTCTGCAAGTACCGGTGATATGGGTTGATATGCAGGGGAATACCAAAAGCGAAGGCAGGCCACTGGGTGCCTCTTGACACTGCTAGGACGAAAGCGTGGGTAGCGAATGGGATTAGATACCCCAGTAGTCCACGCCCTAAACGATGAGTGCTTGTCTCTAGGAGAAATTAACCTCTCTTGGTAACAAAAGCTAACGCTATAAGCACTCCGCCTGTATAGTACGGTCGCAAGACTAAAACATAAAGGAATTGACGGGAACCCGCACAAGCAGAGGATCATGCGGCTTAATTCGATTATAAGCGGGGAACCTCACCTACTCTTGACATGCACCTGCAATCTTTCAGAGATGAGAGACTCCTTCGAGGGTGGTGCACAGATGATGCACGGTCGTCGTCAGCTCGTGTCGTGAGATGTTCGGTTAAGTCCGGTAACGAGCGCAACCCTTGTCCTTAGTTATTTAATGTCTAAGGAGACTGCCCAAGTTTAATTGGGAGGAAGGCAGGGATGACGTCAGATCAGCGTGTCTCTTACGAGTAGGGCTGCACGCATGATACAATGGGCAAGATACAGCGGGAATGCTAAAGGGTAACCTGGAGCTAATCCTATAAAATCTCCCTCAGTACGGATCGAGGTCTGCAATTCGACCTCGTGAAGCTGGATTTGCTAGTAATCGTGGATCAGCCTCGCCACGGTGAATACGTTCTCGGGTTTTGTACACACTGCCCGTCATGCCCTGGGAATTGGATGTGCCCCAAAGCTTCATATTTTTGGAGTGGAAGGCAAAGCCATTGACTGGGTTAAAGTCGTAACAAGGCATCCGTAGCGGAAGCTGTGGATGGATTACCTCCTTATTAAGGAGATTTCATGGAAGAGTATATTTAATAAGTACCACTCTTTCATCTTTCGGTTAATCATGAATTTGCTTCGGCATCTTCATTGTAATTTTATACTTCGGTATATACTAAATCCTTCATATTTGATATGCCCTCACGGACCTCTATCATCAGTGATCGAAGGTGATGTATTGAAGAGAGATTACTGACTTATATTCACTATCACATGTATTCTTGTTCTCAAAGAGCAAACGAACTATCCGCAAGGGTAGCTTTTTTGTGGTGTAAAAAAATCCAAATATTTCATTAGTTTTCTAGCACCTTTCTCACTATCACTCGGGTCGAACCAGAAAAACTTGCCGCCTAAACTTTCAAAGAGCTGACCGGTTTTGTGTACATCATCCACAAATAATGTTTTGTTTGGCTTGCATTTTGCGTCTTTCCAAACATATTTTATGCCGTCCATACCGTTGTCTTTTTTCAAGATTTTGATGTCACTTGAGTTGTAAATATGATCAAATTTAGCGGTGATCATCGGATTTGCAGTGAGAAAATACTCGAAAATATCCATATTATCGGTGTGCATTAGTACTCTGATTTTCTTGGCTCGCAACTCGTCAATTATCTCCAGTAATTTTGGGTCTACAATAAAATTTTGTACTGATGTGGTGAGTCCTGCCTCGATACTGTCTTGATCGATGTTAGTTTGAGTTGCGAGCCACTGACATACATGATGATAATCCACATCTCCACACATCCACAGCTTTATCAAATCCGAATTTGAGAATAAAGTATAGCGCAATAAATTTGATGCAGATTGCTCGATAAATCCTTCAAAAAAAGTCGAGACACTCAAAACACCATTCCAATCAAAAATTACGGTATCAAAAGTAGTCGTGTGATCAAAATTATTTTTATTGAAAAAATAACTCGCCGTGTGTTTTGTACAAGGCAGAATTCATTATATTTCAATTTGCTGTTTGTTACGAAATATTGTCAAAAAAACCGACCTCGGGTGGGAGATCGGTCAATGGGGTTGGATTTAGTTGTAATCGGGATTGATCGCTGTTAAAAAGTCAGCTTCTTTAAACGTGATAATCATATCTACTCGATCATCAGAGCTGTGTTGACCAGTGGGTGACAGCCAGTAAAAGAGTAGGCGCATATCTGCATTTGGATCATCTTGAATTGGAGAAATATAGACAGGAAGCAATCTCTGCAGTTGCAAGTCTATATTTTTACCTTCAGTTTGTGAATGCAAAGAGGCAACTCGAATTGGGTGATTGCACTCAGGAGTATTGTCTTTTTCAAAACGATTGCGGGGATAAATCATACAATCTGTCCAGTCAGCTATCTCATCGATATACAGTGGACGGGAATACGAGCCAAATGGGTGGCGAACAGGATCATGTTTCTCATTGAGAATTTCATGAAGTACCAGCGAATCAAATGAAATGGTATGAATGCAGGTCGGGCTGAGAGAATCGTGAAATGCACTGAGTTGAGTCACATCACTGATTATCTCATTTATCGATCCATGTGGAGCGTATTCGCCGTTGATCCAGCTAAAAGTGCCAGTAAGTCGCACTTGCTGCAAAAACAACAAGCTTCCAACATACGTAGAGCCAAATAATCCAGGAACAATCATGATTTCTCCTTTCTCAGTATGTTTTTTAGACACAATGAGATACTCTTTTTAGCATACAAACAACTCGTTGGCAAATCTTGAAGACTACTATTGCCATAAATCGACCGCTGTACTACACTCACTCTATGTTTACAAAGTCGGTGTCGTCCTTGCCGTCGTCGCAAAATGTCCGGTGGGTCGGGGCTACCATCGGGGGATTTTTTACATTACTGTTAATCCTGCTCATACCGTATTTTTCCAAGGTTTTTTCAGGGGAGTGGCTGCTCAACCAAACGCTAGTGCGTATCCGGCTCGACTATATCTCACTTTTTGGGTTTGAGGTGCCGGTTGGGGATATCGCGATACGGTACTACTCCTTGCTTTTTTTTGCAGGAATTGTAGCAGGGTTTTCGCTAGCAGTGTATCTATTTCGGATTAGCTACCTACCGAGTACGCTGGTGGATCGGCTTTTTATTGGGATAATATTATTTGGTCTTATCGGGGCGCGGACGTTGTTTGTCCTCTCAAATTTGACTTACTACTCTGCATCACCGGAAAAAATACTATTGATCTATGAGGGTGGTCTTTCGATATTTGGCGGGCTCATGGGTGGATTTTTGTACGTCTGGTACTACGCCAAGCGGTATCGGTTCAATATATTTGAGATACTGGATATCCTTGCGCCAAGCCTACTACTAGGGCAAATTATCGGACGGTTTGGCAACTTTTTCAACTACGAGGCATATGGAGGACCCACTGCAGTGGCATGGAAAATGTTTGTACCGGATCAAGCGGTAAATGCCAACAAATACGAGTACGTAAACCAGTTGTCACAGTATTTTCACCCGACGTTTTTGTACGAAATCATCCCAAATATACTCCTGCTGACGTTTTTATTGTGGACGTACGGCGCGCGCACTCGTAGGCATGCAGGACTGGTCGCGGCGTTGTATCTCATCGGATATGGTAGCATCAGATTTTTCACTGAGTTTTTTCGGCTCGATGCGCTGCGAATACCGCTTGGTTGGTCGTTGCAGGCGCCGCAGTGGCTCGTGGACGTGATACATACACTGCTAGGCAAGGATGGCTTGGGTGCTATCACCGTGGCATCGCTATCTCCACTGCGCATCGAAAATTTGCTGATTAGCCAAATCATTGCAGTGTTAGTAATAATTTTGGGCGTTTGGCTCTACCGCCGACGTATCGCCACTATTTACTCGCGGGAAAAGCTGAGTGACCTCAACTGATCATGACTCGGCAAAAACTAAGGCGGTTTGGAAAAATAGCTGATCTGCAAAATGTAATCGAGTGGCAAAAAGAAAGTAAAAATGATGCATTAAAAGCCTTGCTCAATGCTGAAAATCTGATTTTAGAGTTGGGATGTGGCAAAGGTGAGCATGTTTTGGCACTGGGCGAGCGGTATCCTGACCTGATTTGCATCGGAGTAGATGTCAAAGGCGAGCGAATATTTATCGGGGCAGAGCAGGCTAATGCACAAAATCTGACCAATACTTGGTTTGTCCGTGCGCCAATCGAAAAACTGCTAGAATTTTTGCCGGATAGCTCAGTTGATCAAATCTGGCTAACATTTTGCGATCCACAACTCAAAAAACCCTCCAAATGTCTTGCAAGTAGTACATTTTTTGCTCAGTACACTCGAGTATTGTCATCAACTGGTTCAATCACACTAAAAACTGACAGCCAATTTGTAGCCAAAATGTTTGAGGAAAGTGCCAAATTACTGAGTTTTCACATTCAAAAAAAAGTATTATTGGAGATCAACGCCACCTCAACGTTTGAAAAAAAATGGAATGCGCGAGGGATAGCAACTATAACAAGTAAGGTGACAAAAAGTTGATTGTCAGATCGAACAAAAAGAAATTGCCATCCTCGGACTTGATCTGGGGATCCAGAGCCAAACAACTCAGCCATTGCGAGGAATAAAGCAATCCTAAGCCGCCTAATAACCAACAGGCGGCTTTTTCATGCTCAAAAAACACAAATTGCCAAACTGCGTTTTCTGTGCTACATCTTGTTCATCTTCACAAGGAGGGGATAATTATGAGAATATCTCGGAAGATCTGCCTTGAGTACCAAGAATTTATGTCGACGATGGACCCTTTTGGAGGTGTAGCGCATCAAAAACTGGTCAATGCTATCAATAAATATCTGGTGATCAAATCATTTGAAACTTTTACTGCAGATGAGCGTATCGCGGCAGCGCACCTGGCAACAAGCTACCAAGTCGATGTCAGTAGTGGATTTACTCATAAACTCAAATCTGATCAATATGCCAGAGCATTTATTGGTTTAGTTGGTGCTGATGTATTTATGGCGAAAATCTTGGCTGAAACAGCTGTTGATAGGAGATATTCATTGAAAAATAGGGTTTATTATCCAGGTTTTTCAAATAATGAACGTGATATGTTTATCAATAAGGGACTAGTCATAGAAGCAGGAGAGTCATTTCTTAACAACAATCACCTTTATCTCGATGCCCGTAATTCTCCCTATGCTCGTGAATATGCACTCCAACACCTCAAATACATGTCTCATGAGTATAGGATAATCGCTGCATCACAAATCGGCACACTACTCGAACGTCCAAACTTTATCTTTGAAGACAGAAATATTGACCCGCTTTACCAAATAAAAATCTTGTCTGAAGCAGTGAGAAGTTTGAGATTTGTACTACAATTTGTAAATCAGGAGGAAATGAAACCGTATTTGGTGTCTAGCTCATTGTTTGCACTTGCTTACAATAATAATGAGCTAGATTCAGTAGCAGGCATACAGCATTTTTTAGAAACGATAAAAGTTTAGTAATATCACACACTCCACCCAATTTCGGGTGGCTTTTTATTGCCAAAGTTGCCAAAGTGTGCTACACCCAAATATCGCAATATTTTTAGGTGCGATAACAAGGAGCAAAATGAATAAAATCAGTAGACTTAGTGAAGTGATAAATCTCATGCAGCTGCCAGAATCAAAGGCGCGGTATTCTGAAGGCGAATATCCCTGGGAAGAGCAGTCCAAGACGATCGTACAATTGCTGGAGGCGGTAAATCTAGATAGCCCGCATCAGCTAAAAGACGCGCAACTCGTGGTACTATATGGCTTGCGATACGATGAGCCGCATTATAAAGTTGATCCACAGACAGAGTTGAGCGCCCATGTCTTTATTGATATATTTGGAGAAAGCGAACGAGTGCAAAAACTGGTTTTATCATTGCTGCGGTTAAAGCAATTTGATCAAAAAAAACTACATCCTCTAGTGAGCTATACCAAAGGCTACAATGCTAAGATGTCATCAGTTATGCTGGAATTTATGATCCAGTGTATCAAATCACAGTGCTATACACTCGACGCAAGCGCAATTCTGTGGCATGTAGCAAATTTCTTGTTGACACCAAAAAAACGTCGACAAACTAAGGACCAATTAGCTACTCATTTGCGGATAATTCAAGCAATGCACTCGAGGTTTTTTATGTTAGATATAGGATATCCACAAAATCCTACTATAGGTCATCTTGAGTTTCGTGAGGCAATCAGTGGTAAACTATTTCTTGAGCCAGGATACATGGAGAGGTTTTACAAAAAATATTTGCGTAACGAGTAAAAATTATTATAATCTAGCCCCTCATAGCGAGGGGTATTTTTTTGTGCCTTTGACAAAAATGCGAGGCTCTGACCATACTCTGCCAGTGCCCAGGTGGTGAAACTGGTAGACACGCAGGCTTCAGGTGCCTGTGAGAGCAATCTTGTGAGGGTTCGAGTCCCTTCTTGGGCACCAAAAACCCCCTCAACATTCCTTCGCATGAGTAAAACTCATACTAGTAATATTGTGGGGACCCCTGAAATAGTTCCTTATCCAAATCGCTTCGAATCGGCAAAGCCTCATCTCACAATTTGGCAAGAAATCCGAAAAGCAACAGTAGCTACAATAATTTTTTTTGCCGAATTAGCTCAGTTGGTAGAGCGGCGGTATCGTAAACCGTAGGTCGCAGGTTCGACTCCTGTATTCGGCTCCACTTATATATTTTTTATGAACCTAGATTCATTGCGTAAATATATCCATATTCGCAAAGCTCGGTATACTGCATTGCCAGTATTTTTCAAAGTGGTCGTGATTACGTTAGCTAGTGTTTTGTTTGTATTTGGAGCGATTTTAACTCCGTTTTTAGGTGATGTCGGAGTACCACTTATGATTGTAGCGATGGGAGTGCTCGGGTTTGAGTTTGCTTGGGCTCAGCGAGTCTTTGAGTGGTTATTACACTGGGTGGAGCGATTTTTAGTGTGGTTTGATCGACTCTCAAAGTTGACGCAGTGGATTATCATAATTTTGACCGTGATCACAATCGGAGCGGCTGTCTATTTTTTTTATATTCACTATTTGAGTTAAAACTGGGGATAACTTTACAAAACAAGCTAAAATATGTGGATAACCTAGTTGTGCACAAGGTAGCTGGGGATAAGTATTGGCTGTGGATAACTTATTTTCTTATTTTGCATGTTAGAGAATTTATGCTAATTTTATTTTAAACTGCCTTGAAGCGCTGCAAACACAACACTTTTACAAGCTAGGTATTGACGCAACCCAAAAAATCACCTATAATTGTCTTATCGAAACGAGAAATCGCCCATCGAAACCTTTACAGCTCAACCCTTTGACACATGAACAACCATATTCTTTTTGAGTATTGTTATTCATACCACTTTTTGTTGGTAAAAACCAGTGCCTCTTGCGCTGTTAGTTACCCGGAAATATACATCACACTTTGTGATACCAAAATAAAAAATTAAAAAAACTTTCAAAAACAAAAATTACTTTTTCGTTCTAATGTGTTCAGAACGATACCAAATTTATTTCCGTCATAATAGATGGTGGTAGTAGTCAAGGGAAAATTATCAAGCCTAGTACATTTTTTATGGAACCGCTTGCATAAGGGGTAACAAACCAACTTTATTTAGTGGTACATGTTACCTCTTTTTTGTTGCCCAAATTGACAACTACCCACGTATTTTACAGTATTTTGTTATGAAACCCTATGCCTTAATTACCGGAGCATCTTCCGGAATCGGACTCGAACTTGCCAATACATTTGCTAAAAACGGATATAACTTGGTATTGGTTGCCCGTTCTAAAGATAAACTTGATGCAGTAGCTGCCGAGTGCAAAACTCAGCACGGTACCGAGTCACTCGTAATCGAGGCTGATTTATCTAAAACGAATAGCGCACAAAAAATATTTGAAACTACTAAAAAAGCCCAAATTAATATTGATGCACTGGTAAATAATGCTGGATTTGGCGACTTTGGTGAGTTTTCGTCGCGGGATTGGCAGAAACAAAGCGACATGATCCACCTCAATATCCACGCGCTCACCCACCTCACTCATCTATATCTACCACAGATGATCGAGCAAAAAAACGGATACATCCTCAACGTCGCCTCGATTGTGGCATTTTTCCCTGGACCACTCATGAGTGTGTACTTTGCTACCAAAGCATTTGTATTGTCGTTTTCAGAGGCAATCAGTGAAGAGTTGATAGGAACCGGAGTAAGTGTGACGGCATTGTGTCCGGGAGCGACTGAGTCTGGATTTCAAAAAGCTGCGGTGCTTGAGGAGTCGCGCGTGGTCAAAAATCGCAAAATGCCAACTGCTGCTGAAGTCGCCGAATACGGTTACAACGCAATGATAGCCAAGAAAGTAGTGGCAGTACCAGGATTGCTAAACAATCTGCGAGTGCTTTCCCCTCGTTTTTTACCGCGCTCGACTATGAGAAAAATAGTGAAGTCCTTGCAACAAGAGTAAGCTACGCCTGATTTTTGATCGTTGAAATTACCGTTTGCATCGCAGTCTGTAGATTTTTTGCTTCAAATTTAAAACCGCTTGCTGCTTTGTGTCCGCCGCCGCCCAGTGTATTTGCCCAAATACTGGTATCTACAGTATCATTGATCGCGCGAAACGAACCCTTGTAATATCCGATATCCCGGGCAAGGTCCTGCATCACAATAAATCCATACTGAGCTGACCCGATGGAGCGCAGGTATTGATTTGAGTACATGCCGGTAGCCGCCGAAAGTATCTCGATACTGGTTATATTTTGCTTCAAATTCGCGATATATTCGTCACTCAAAAATGAGTAATTGTACTCGGGCGTGCTCACGGTATTTTTTAATAACTCAGCTAAAATCTGGATTTCACTCACGCCATAACGTGAAATTTTGCTTTGGAGGATCTCGATACTAGCACCAACATCTAGCAGCGTCGAGACAAGCCCAAACGTATGGCGGTGCGCAGTATTTTTATACAAAAAACGCCCAGTATCACTAATGATGCCAAGTAAAAGCGTTTCTGCAAAATCAGTATACGTTTTCAGTTTCTGTTCCTCAACAAGCGTAGTGTACACCTCTTCAGCCGCAGACGAATATCCGTGGTTAAAAAAATAGGGTGTTGGATAAGCGCCCGAGAGCTCATGATGATCCATAATAATCACTGGCACTGAGTGATCGCTAATCCACTGCTCGATGTGTAGAGCTTCGGTACGTGAGACTCGCGAAAATGTATTGGCGTCGGTGATAATGATCAGATCCGGGGTATTTATTTGTATCCAACTCCAAAGATTATGCTCGATTATTTCATTGAATCCGTGTAAAAACGACACCTTTTGGTGAGGCGAATCTTCTAGGACACAAGTTGCATTGATTTGATTGTATTTGAGTAACTGAGTAGTAAACAGCGCGCTTGAAATTGCATCAAAATCGGGCGAAATATGCGAGGTAACCAGGATGTTTTTAGATGAGTCGAGTAGGGATTTGAGCATAAAAATATTAGTATTTGACGCCGCTGAGGCTAAGACCGATAAGCCCAATGACGGTTAGGGCGAGTGCGCCGAGTTTAATCCAGCTAAATGCCTCAGAAAATGCAAAAAATCCGACAAGCGCGACTAAAGCAATACTGGCACCATAACGAATAGCATACGCGATAGAAAGATCTAGTTTTTCAACAACCATCGCAAACAAAACGAGGCGCATTAATGAGAGGAGTGGCAATAAAAATCCATACAGCAACACTTTGGACTGCACTTCAAATCTGAGTACAAAAATAGTCTCATTGGTACCAAATCTCTTCATGGTAAAGGCGCTAATTACCTCCAAAATGACAGTTAAGGCAAGAAAAATCCAGGGCATGAAATAAAGTTCAGCAAATTGTAGGTGATTGGCAAGCGATTTGATATAATCAAGTGTGAAGATGGCAGGTGAAGTACACCAGACCGACTTCATTTTGTAACTTGCCTGAAAAGTCAGAGCATGCTTTGGTAATAATATGTCATTGATCCACACTTGTATATATTACTCGCTAGCAGGTGCTGATACACTGTCGACGCTGCGGATTGTGTCAGATGGTGGAAAAAATGAAGAATTTTCAGGCGATGAAGCCTTGATTGCTCTCAAAAAATTGTTGGATATTGATGAAAAAATCTATGTATTTGATGCTAAAGAACTGTATAAATATTTGTTAATTCATAATTTTGCATTTTCCCCAGTCCAAAAGTTGATGTTTCTGGATCTGCAAACTGGCGCATTTTTGAGTGAGCCGAAAATTAAAAAAGAATTGCTCGAATTCATAGCAAAGGGAGATGTCGTGTCAGCTGCAAAATTGCTTGAGTTTACGTTGCCAGAGACAGTCAAAAAAGCCTGGCTTGAAGTCGAGTCGCCGCTAACTTATATTTTGGCGCAAATGGAGCTCAATGGAGTATATCTTGATACCCAAAAACTTGAGAAAGTACAAGATGAACTATCAGACTCAATCGCCATAACTACTCGCAGTATCCATGAAAAACTTGGCTCTGCTATCAATATCAACTCGACCCAACAACTGGGGGCTGCGCTCGTTGCCAAAGGGTACGCATTAGCTAAAAAAGGCAAGTCTGGCAGTATCTCCACTGATCGTGATAGCCTGGAAAAACTACGGCTTGGTGATGAGACAGGACTGATCGAGGCAATACTACTTTACCGCACAGTAGCCAAACTACAATCCGGATTTATCAGGCCGCTACTGGATCAAATGGATATGTTTTCCTCGCGTATCCACACCACTTACAATCAAGTTCAGGCGTCAACTGGTCGCCTCTCGTCACAAAATCCCAATCTGCAAAATATTCCAGTGAAGGATGCGCATTTTGGATCAAAAATCCGTAGCTGCATCATTGCTGAAGAGGGAAATATGCTGGTTGGTGCGGATTACTCACAAATTGAACTTAGGTTTTTAGCACACTTTACAGGAGAACCGGTGTTGGTAGATGCGTTTGCCACGGGTCAAGATATCCATACTCGCACCGCTGCAGAAATATTTGATATTCCGGTTGAAAAAATAACGAGTACTGAGCGTAGAGTTGGTAAAACACTCAACTTTGCACTACTGTATCAACAATCAGTTTTTGGCACTGCCAAGCAGCTCGGAGTCGACGGGGCAACAGCCAAAGGATATGTGCAGCGATATTTTGAACGATTTCCGGGTGTTAAGCCATTTATTATGCAGGTACTTGCAGAGGCAAAAGAGTGTGGATATACTGAGACATATCTAGGACGTCGAGTGTACTATCCAGAACTTGCGTCAAAGTTTCATGGACTGCGAGCAGCTGCCGAAAGAGCAGCCTTCAATAGTGTCTTGCAGGGTAGCAATGCCGACCTTATCAAGATGGCGATGCTCCGACTCGATACTGCCATGACTCACGAAAGCATCCCGTACCGCTTGATTTTGCAGGTACATGATGAGTTGGTGATGGAAGTGCATGAAAAATACGCTGAGCAAGCCGCAAAAATACTTAAAGAGTCGATGGAGCTCGATCAACCGCTCAAGGTACCGGTACTAGTAGAGGTTGGGATAGGTAAAAACTGGGCTGAAATAAAGTAAAAGAGGTTAAATATCATCGCGAGGGATAAATCAATCCAGAGCTTGAGTTCCTACATTTTCTAACTCATTCGATCTTCTCCAATTTATTCACTAGAGGTTTGTTGGCGGAGAGGCAGGGATTCGAACCCTGGGTGGAGTTGCCCCCACATTTGATTTCGAATCAAACGCATTCGACCACTCTGCCACCTCTCCGTCGCATTAGAGTTTCAGATTTGTTAAAAACAGTCAACTCGTTGACAATTCAAAGATTAGGCAATATACCGAAACTATTCATATCATGAGTAAAAAACTCCCTTCGTCTATTGTGCCTAAAATTAATTTAAAACTGTTATTCTATAAAAATTGGAGAGTATTTATTTTACTTGCTGTGATATCTTTGGGATTAAATGCGGTTACTCTAACGATACCATTTTTAATTGGTCAGCTGATAAATGCGCATCAAGATACCTTTCCTCTGCAGACAGTATTTTTACTCATTACAGCGGTAGTGGGAACACTGATAATGACGCTAGTTGAGGTAATTATTTTGGCATATCTTGGTGAAAAAATTGCATTTGATTTACGAGAACAATTAATGTCCAAGGTTATACGTCAACCTTATCAATATGTGCAGAAAACTGGCACTGATACTTTATTGACGCTTTTTACGAGCGATATTAGCAATATTCGGCAAGTGATGACCTTTGGAATACTGGACTTGAGCGCGGCATTTGTGTTATTTGTAGGAGCGACGACCATGATGTTTCTAACCAATATAACCTTGGCCTGGGTTGCACTCGCATCGATACCGCTTATCGGGTTACTCTTTTTTGGTGTATTCAAAATTGGTGGTGCCGCCAAAATCTTTGAAGATGTGCAAAAAAATAACGCGGTACTCAACCGATTTATCAGCGAGACCATATTTGGGGCGGCGCTAGTTCGGGTCCTCAATAGTGGCGCTGTCGAAAGTGAACGTTTTGCAGTGCCAAACACTGAGGCAAAGATGTATAACTACAAGATCATCAAGCTTTTTTCGATATTGTTTCCGATAATCGCCTTGATTTTGTCAGTTACTAGCGGTGTGTTGCTGTATTTGGGTGGTGCACGCGTCATCAACGATCAGTTTTCTCTCGGGCAGCTCGTATCTTTTTTGAGTTATTATGCTCTGCTGAGCATTCCTATTTTTATTATCGGGTTTGGAACTCAGTTTTTAACTCGAGGGTTTATTTCGCTCAAACGAATTTCTGAAATACTGGATGAACCGGAGTTGGTACATGGTGGAACGCATGCGGGGATACTCACGGGAGCATTAAAAGTTGAGGCAGTAACCGTCGAAAAAAATGGCAAATATATCCTTAAAAATGTATCGTTTGAGATACAACCCGGTACAAAAAATGCGCTTATCGGTCCAACCGGAGCAGGAAAAACTCAGCTGCTCAATATCCTAACATCGCTCCTCGCAGCCGATAGCGGAACAGTACGTTACGATGGAGTGGATATCCAGGAATGGAATACCCGGTCATTGCTGAGTCAAATCGGACTTGTGTTTCAGCAAAGTATCATCTTCAATGCAAGTGTGAGGGAAAATATTGCGTTTGGTGACAAAATTGATGAAGTAAAATTGCAAAAAGCCCTACTAGTTTCAAATAGTGATGAATTTATCGAGCAATTACCGCAAAAACTAGATACTGTGATTTCTGAACGTGGCGGCGATCTCTCAGGTGGTCAAAAACAACGTCTCATGCTCGCACGGGCACTATACATCGAACCAAAACTACTACTACTCGATGATTTTACGGCACGCGTTGATACTAAAACTGAGCAAAAAATATTAAATAATCTCACTAAATATTATCCTGAAACTACTGTCTTAAACATTACGCAAAAAGTAGAAACGATCAAAAACTATGATCAGATAATAGTGCTAGAAGAAGGGGAGGTGGTAGGAGTTGGCACCCACAAAACCCTGCTGAAATCAAGTTCTGAGTATGCTCAAATCGTCCGCTCACAACAAATTATCGCACTATGAACTACAACTTGACCCAGCAACCCGATGTCGATAACCAGGCCGCAGTTCAGGCAATTTTGCCCTATTTTCGTGGTGAAAAAATTCCACTCACTATTGCAGTTGTTTGTACCTTGCTTTCCAGTGCCGTAGAGATATTTACGCCATTTTTGATAACTGTTGCTATCGATACTTACATCAAAAACCGTGATCTGAATGGTCTTGGTTGGCTGACTTTTTGGACGATCTTGATTTATATTGGTGGAGCATTAGCAAATTATCTTCAAGGGTACACTATGGGCACACTCGCGCAGCGCATATTGTACCACATACGGGCAAACCTTTTTGGACATATCCAAGTGATGCCGCTATCATTTTTCAATGCCAATAAAACCGGAGATATTATTGCTCGCATCACCAATGACACCCAAAAAATCAACGAGTTTCTTTCGCGTACTATTTTTCAGTTTTTCTCATCAGCAGTGACATTTGTGGGCATCGGAGTCTTTATCTTTTTCATCAATGTACCGCTGGCAATCACACTTTGGATTACTTTACTGGTCATTATCGCATTGACTGCATTTTTAAATCCGATTGTAAAGAAAGCCAATAAAAGTGCGTTGGAGGCCAATGGTGAAATGAGCTCGGTGATCGAGGAAAATCTCTCAAATTATCAGGCGATAGTGGCGTTTGATCAGCAAGAATTTGTCCGCCAAGGTTTTGAAAAAAGTAGTCGGGCGACGTATCAAAAAACAATACTTTCGACAGTGCTTGCCCAGATATTTCAGCCATTGTATGGATTTGCTGGCAATGCAGCTCAGATAGCGGTGTTGATTGTAGGGCTTGTGTTAGTGGCGCGTGGCGAGACAACAGTTGGTATCCTGGTAGGCTTTGTCACATACGCCCAAAAACTCTCTGTACCGCTCGCTGATGTGGGCAGTTCCTGGGGTAGTGTACAGTCCGCCCTCGCTGCCTGGCGTCGTGCCCTCCAACTTCTCACCATAAAACCACCTTTATTATGACACCTGCACTTGTATTTGACTCGGTTTCGTTTGCTTACTCGGGTGGCAAAGAGGTGCTGCGTGAGGTTAGTTTTTCACTCGAAGTCGGTAAAAGTTACGCTCTCGTCGGTCCTACAGGACAAGGCAAATCTACCACGGCATCGCTGATGTCGCGTCTATATCAGCCAACTAGTGGTACTATCACCATTGCCGGCAAACTGCTAAATACGTGGCCTGAAGATGAACTGGCCGCGCATATTGGCTTTATCCTACAAGATCCATTTTTATTTTCTGGCACTGTGCTCGACAATATTATTTATGGCAACGTGCAGTTTGATCGATTTAGTGATAGTACATTTGAGCGCCGATTTAGTGAGTTTGAAAAAATATTGATTGCCCAAGGGTTGCATGACCTTATTGCCAGATTTCCCGATGGACTAAAAACCGACGTGTCAAATAATAGCGAAAATATCTCATTTGGACAGCGCCAAATCGTCAATTTTTTACGTACTATCCTGAGAAAACCAAAGCTTCTTATTTTAGATGAGGCTACGGCAAATCTGGATACGGTTACTGAGCAACTCCTGCAAAAAATCATGGATGCACTGCCTTCAGATGTCACCACTGTTATCATCGCCCACCGCCTCAACACCGTAAAAAACGTCGATCAAGTATTTTTGGTTGGAGCTCTTTCGGTTGAACCGGGTGAAGTATAACGTAGCAACCACCCACCAAATGCAATCAACCAAATAGTATTTGAGTAGCTAATCAGTCGCTCTGCGCCTCCGACTCCTAGATATGTCTGCGTCCAAAAAAAGAATAATATACTAACAAATGCAAAAATACCACACCATGCCGAAAAATAACGAAGTGCC
>JAYUUP010000115.1:0-6983 GCA_043754825.1 bacterium
TCAAAGCCTTGAATTTTAAGTTCACGGCGCACTTGTTTCAATGCAATATCTGTAATCCATACGTTATCTCCCCAGGTATTTGGCAGCTTGTTAGCACTCAGTATCACATGAAACACTCCAGTAATTGGAGCCACTCCCAGCACCACTGCTTGCACAAACAACTCCTCGTCCCATACAACTGCCTGCACCGTTTGCGAGAGCTTTTTCAGTTTTTTAACGCCATGCGTGAGCGAAATATATTGTCCTTGCTCATCACGGGGCTCGTGATTGGTGGTCACCGCATGGTATACAATCCAGTTCATAGACACACTAAATATACAATTGGTATAGCACATAAAAATAGGGATGGCAAGGAGGGTGCATTATCCAGCTTATCTCGATCAACCAATGCAAAGATTTAAACACCAAGCCTCAAATTCAAGTAAAGCTTGAGCTTACTGCTTGGCTTATAAAATTTTGTGGCTTTGCTGCACTCGAGATTAGCTTTTAAATAATATTAAAATGCTTCTTGAGTTTATCATGCAACACAGCACCGACTGATTCTCGTACTCGCATCGGGCTATCCCACAGTGACTCGATAATTTGCGTAACTGAGCCAAATTCGCTGAGCAATTTTTTCTTGGTTTTCTCACCAATTCCCGGTACTAAATCAAGCTCAGACTGCTGGATAGTGCGCAGACGGGCATTGCGATTATTTTTTATGCCAAAACGGTGTGTCTCATCGCGAATTCGTTGAATTAAAAACTTGGTAAACCCTTGAAAAAGTATTCCATGCTTGCCTAGCTCTTCATCAACTACCTGCGGCAGGAAAATACGTTCCTCCCCCTTGGCAAGTGCACAAATTTCTACAGTAAATGGCTTTCCAGCCGCAATAAACAAGTCTCGATACTTATTGTACGCTTTTTCGACACTGGAGAGCTGACCTTTCCCTCCATCGATAATCATAAGCTGTGGTAGTGCCCATCCTGGGTTAGTGTCACCCTGTTCGAGTGCCCGAGCAAATCGACGAGTCAGCACTTCATTGAGATTGGCAAAATCATCGTTGCGTTCTTTCGTTTTGAAAAGTTTATAGTATTTTTTAATTGGCTTGGCATCGATAAATGTGACCATCGAACCATACACAAATTTTCCAGAGAGGTGCGAAATATCATAGCACTCGATTCGTTTTGGCAATGCTTGAAGATGTAGTTTGTCTTGCAATTCCACCAATGCTGAGTATAAATTATTTTCCTCATGCAGACTCAGGGCGTGCCCTCGACGTTTACGCTCCAGATACTCGAGAGCATTTTCGACGGCTTGTTGCTGCAGTTTTTTAATTGACTCAGTGTTGTGACTAAAACTATCGCGGACAAAGATACGCTGACCCGATAATTCTTCGAGTAGCTCTTTTTGATCTGCCGAAATACTATACTTTTGGTACGTCAGTTTCTTCATGAGTATCTTGTTCGACCATTTTACTCAATATCGCATGCACTAATCCAGTATTGCCACCTGCAATCAAATCTTGGGTGAGTTTTATATATTTACCGACCATAGTGCCACCTGTCTCAGAAATTTCGGTCGCAGACACCAGAGTTCGCTCGAGTACAAAAGTATACAATACCGCCTGCACTACATCAAATGTTTTTTTTGACTCCTGCATAAATGGATCGATTGCGGCATCGAGCACTGTATTTTGCAATAATAAAAAGTTGTTATACTGCGCAAATACCAACTCGCCATCGACTGCATCGGTTTTTTCACCTGGCAATACTTCATCGAGAAACTCTGCGTCAAAAATCCACGCATCCTGGTTCACTCCGGATTCTCGCCAAAAAAGTGATTGGTAGATAGTGCAACAAATTGCCATTCGATTTCGCTTGGACCACATAATGTTAAAAAGTATAGCGCAAAAAGCTAAGATTGTCAGTAAAAAATGCCCGAATCGGGCTAAGTACTATTTAAATAATTTTGGAGCGACTTTTTCTCCTTTATAGTATCCGATATCAAGACGCATACGGTGTGGCATTGTTGGTTTGCCGCTGGTTTGGTCAACTCCAAGATGTGTTAATCCAATTTTTTGGTGACCTTGAGATCGCCGATTGCCGATGCGTCGTCTAGTAAGTCGTTTTTTTGGTACTGCCATAATAAAATATAAATAGTGATTAAATGATGTTTACAAAGGTACGATCTACCAAGTTTCCTGTAAAGGCTCGGACTTTCTTGTGGCTAAAATATACAGCGCCTGAGTTAACTGCGATAAGTGTATCATCTCCAGTTCGTTTGACGCCAGACCCTGCGTGAAATTTAGTTCCTCGTTGACGGATCAAGATTTGACCAGTCGTAACGGCTTCTCCACCATATTTTTTGACGCCAAGGCGTTTTGAGGCACTGTCTCGTCCATTTCGTGTTGAACCTGCTGCTAATTTATGAGCCATAAAGTATTAAGAAAAATAATAAAAGTAAATTAACGTTTTGACCACTGCTCTCGCTTTCGGGCTTTTTTCAGTCCCGGTCGTTTTGGCAACACTTTGCGGTTATCAGTAGTAAGGTATCCAAACGAACGCAATAATGGGCGAAGACCTTCATTTGATACTAGCAGAGCTTTTGCAATCGCTAAACGTGACGCCTCAGCTTGCCCACTAACACCGCCGCCTCGTGCAAATAATTCTATGCTACCTGTAGTAACCCCCACCCGAGTAAATAACTCCTGGATGAGTTGCTCGTAAAAACGAGGAAAGTAATCACTTGACTTTTTGCCATCCACGATAAACCCAATCTCTGACTCACCAGGATAATACTTGGCGCGCACTGATGATGCTTTGCGACGACCGACGCCATAAAAATACCGTGCTTTTTCAGCTACTTTTTTTGTTGCCATTGGGACAAAATGTGTTATGTGTATGAGAAAATGCTAATTTTGTGGATTTGTCAAGCCCTTTGTATCTTATTTTAGGTGTCAAAAAAACAATTCTTTATTTTCATAAGATTTGAGAGTGTTTCCCTGGATACAAAACAGCCGATAATCAGTTATTTTTTTACTACACCCTGCGCCATCTTCAATCCAGCGCTGAATAGTCCAATCTACGATCCGTTCGTCAATGACTTGAGTGTCATGAAACACTGAGTACACGCCACTTTGAGTCCGCCAAATCAAGCGCCTCCACTGCGACGAATACTCCATACTATCAGCATCAGCTGCAGAAAATGGGATATTCTGGGTCAATACGCGGCGATTATTTTGTTCGAACTGCTGTACTAAGAGTTGTCCACTGTTTGTTACCCAGTACACCCCACGACTAGATACCGTAGCTAGCAGTGCATCGTCAGCAAGCAGTTTCCAGTGCGCTTTATCATTTTCGCCCACATACCATAAATAGGTCCCCGAGTGCACCACAAAACCCTGGAAAAATGGATATACTGTCAGACTGCCCACAGCGAGAGTGATAAGTGGATCGCGTGCAAAGACGTGATTTTCGTCGACAAATTCAGCAGAAATCTGGCTTGGGTTAAAACGAAATAGCGCATTTGACTGCGTAATCCACACTCCAGCTGGGGATACCGTACCAACTACTGAGGAAATATTGGTATCCCACAGTCGAGCTGGCGTATCAGTTTTGAGATCTTTGATCCATAGATTTTTGCCAGTTGTCAGAAGCATCACTTGAGTATCACCAAGAGAAATAACTTGTATAATTGGCTCTGCGAGCTCAACCACATAGAGTGTCCAGATATTTTGTGACTTTATAATCATCAGTTTTTGCTGCGGCAACCAATGGTGACTCTCATCAAGTGAAACGATAGTGGGCTTGGTCGTAGTTGAAAGCGCCGCAGAGTTGATAACAGGTGTAGCACTAGAACTCACCGCACCAGGCGAAAATAGCGAAGTATACCATAAGTTGTTTTTTGCATACAAAATCGTGTTTTCATTGAGAATAAATTGTTGGGTTTCACCAGGGTTAAAAGTATGCACCGCACGAGTATTTATAGGAAGTAAAAATATATTTTCAAGACGAGTGTAGCTGTTTTGATTTGGTAGTGAGTTTAAATCCCACGTTTGTGGTATAAACCCATCTTTGGACACAGTAATAGTAGCTACTGCGTCTTGGGCAATAGTCAATTCAGCGGGAGTTTTGAGCGAGAGTAGTGTGTTGTTGAGTGTGATTGCAGCGCCGGAAGGGTTGGTATCGACACGTACGGTGCTGACATTTTGTAAAGAGCCCGTACGCAAATTTACATCATATCCCAGAGTTTTTGCCACAATAAATGAAGCAGTTATCAGAAAAAATAAGATAAATACCGATACAAAAAGCACTTGAATGCGGTGAGACATAAATATAGTTAGCGCAAAGTGACTAAACTGCCAGCCTGATGTGAGAGCTCAGTGAGCAGATACTGTTCAAACTGCACAATTTCATCACCCGTCATTGTGTGATCAGGAGCTTGAAACACCAATGCGAGGTTGAGCACGGTCTTTGATTCAATAATCAGTCGCTCAATCGGGTACACCTGTGGTGCTACTCCCGCAAAATCGCCAATGACGCTCATAACCGTATGCAAAGTCAAGTCAGCAGGTACTATGAGAGAAATGGTGCGTTCGATGGCCGGAAAAGGAAGTTCATCTTGATAGTCAATAGGATTTTTTAGATTGAGGATATGATTATATTGAATGCGTACTGCCCACACTGATTTTGAGAGTGCGATGCCCCACATTTTTTTTATTGCATTATTGACTTGGATGATCTCTAGCAAAACACCAGGCGTGGTATACTGAGTGGTTGCTCCATAGTGAGTTGTGGTAGTGATAATATCTACAGAGGAATGCCCTATCCACCCTAGTATGGTTGAGACGAGCGTAGTCGCCAAATACGGATCTAGCTCAGCGTACAAAGCACAGAGCTCCCGGTGCTCACTCACTTTATTTTCATCACGAATATACACAGAATTTTGCTCAAAAATACGCGGCTTTTTTACTCCATTGCGTAAGTTTACTCCTAATATTGGCCCGAGTGTACTCAAGATAGTAGTTCGTAGTCGGTTGAGTTCTTGATTTTGCGGTTTTAGCACAGTAATTGCTGCAAGTCTATCCTTGGGCATGATCTCATTCTCTGATACAAATGGACGCGCAATCACCTGATCAAAACCAAGGGTTCTTACTATTGTATTTAGGCACATGCTAGTCTCGAAATCAGACGGACCAGCTCCACCAAACTCGGCAATAATTTTCTGTGGTACAAGTTCAGAATCCCCAAGTATGTTGAAGAGTGCAGCCAGCAGTGTTTCGCGATCATACACCGATGAATACGAGATATTGGTGATGCTCAGCTGCTCAGTATGCGTATCAAATATACCAAATAAACTGAGTAATGGGATCAATTTTGGCATCCAATACTCCGCAGAACGCCCATCGAGCCTCGAGGCAATATACTCAAAATCTACCGGGATGCTCACTGATTCAGTCGAGATTTGCTGCGCCATAAACCGGTACACGCTCTTGATAACCGCCCCTGTTTGATCGTGCAAATCCAAAATATATCGCAGTCGAGATAGATACACCAATATACGCGATGCCGGCGCCCCACCCGACCATAACTTACTACCATCAGTACGATACTTTACCAAAAATGAGTTTCTGGCGAGCATCTCTCGATCAAAATGTGGAAGTTCAATAATTATATGCTCTTCGGTATCAACTTTAGTAGTTTCACCTCCTGAAATACCAATCAATGTCAAAATTTCTCGCTCATCTCGCATGATTACGGTTCCTATGGGTAAGGTAGTATTTTTAAGTTGTCCAAGCCCCGCAAATAATTCTGGTTGATCGAGTTGCTCTACTCGCCAGCGGACTTGGTTGGTTTGAGCACGCGCTAATATCTTTTGAGTGGCAAAAAAGTGACTTGGTTGTCCAATATCATACATCAGATAATTTGAGAGGTCGCCAATATTTGAAATTAGATGAGTTTCCGTTAAAAAAAGCCTCAGTTTTATAGTTTTATCAAGCACAAACGGTCTTTCAAGCCCCAACTCAAGAATATGAAACTGATTGGTGTATCCCGTGGTGTCCACAAACGAAATGTCGAGTTCACTTTCTGACAATTCACCTTCGAGTTGCGGCGCTCCAGTATCATAAATATGCCGAGCAAAGGGCGTCAATAAATCTAAGTTTTTGAGGCAAATCGCAAGTTCGATTGCCATCCCCAAATAGGTTGCAAGATTCGCATACTTATCGGGCAAAATTTTGATATCAAAGATAGTCTGCGGCACAAACAACTCTGGAGAGAACTCGCAAATTGACACCCCAAGCTGGTCATCCTCAGCATACAGCTCCCACAATCCAGAGCTAAACTCTGTTTCGAGCAGCAATTCACTCTTGCCGCAGCACATCCCAACCGACTCAACTCCCCGCATCAAACGCCGTGCGATCGTCATATCAGCTAGTACTGCGTTTTCAAGCGCCACCGGCACATACAAACCTTCAGATACATTTGGTGCAGCCGAAACAATTTGTACACTTTTGGTACCATCTGGTGATACAATCACATCAAACACCTTAAGTCGATCTGCGTTTGGGTGCATTCGGACATTTTTGATTTTACCTACTACTACTTTACCTCCAAAATAATCAGTAATCCGTGTTATTTCCTCTACTTCACTGGAAAAATTTGTGATTGCCTCGCCAATTTGACCGTCAGAATAATCACTTACATTGATATAATCCTCAAGCCACGACCGCAAAAATTTCATAATATTACTCAGTTTTCAACCAAAATCAACTGCTCTTGTCAACTAACATGGTGTTTACTAGTGACTTGTATTATTTGCTCCGGATGAAGTGTCGCCTTTTGAGCGAATTATCAAATACAGTACAACCAGTGGTGATATATTCCAGACAATTTCTGCTGTTTTCATCTGGTCAAAACTCGAAATGCTCGCATCACCCAGCAATCTACGCGCCGTGTCGGCGATATCAAGCGGCATCGGTATTCGAAAATAATAATTGACGT
>JAYUUP010000116.1:0-6946 GCA_043754825.1 bacterium
TCCAAATGGTATTTTTATGTATCTGTTACCCACGCAAATCACGATACCGTTAGAATCCTATGAATTTGTTACTAGATCTGGAGCAGTGAATATCATCAAATACTTAAATTCAAAAAAAATATGATTAAAAATTTTATACCATTTCGTCCTTTTGAATATGACGTTGGTGAACTAAAAAGAGCTATTTGGGGGATTGAGAAAGTGTTTAACTGTGAATTACCTTTATCATACATTGATTTTTTATATGAAACCAATGGTGGTATTATCTATCCAGGGAATAATATTGATATCAAAAAAGGTTATTGTGGATCCAAGCAGATGCTCTCAGTTGATCATTTCTTAAGTGTCCATCCACTCAGTTCTTACTTTGAATTTAATCAACGAAAGATACACATTCCTGAGTTTGATAGTCTTGTGACTGCTTGCAGAAGATTTATCAATGTAAACCCAGGTAACAATGCCGCGCCAATTGCGCGAGATCAAGCTGGAAACTATTATCTGTTGCAATTAGATAAAACTGATTTTGGAAAAATCTTATTTTGGATGAAAGATTTATCTATAGATGAATGCAAGGAGATTGATGGATTTCAGATAGCTGACACATTTGATAGTTTCCTAAAAATTATGTCGTAATTTTTTAGATTCATCCCACCCGGCATTATCAGCAAATACTCCTCAGAAAAAGGACTTGCTGATCTCCTCCAAGATCTCTCTCTCACTGACATCAACGATGCCAGACTATTAGAGTGGATGACTCCTACCATGAACCGAGTAGATCATAATAAACTATAGGATACTCTCATGAATCAAAAAATAATCCAAGTAAACAGACCATTGACAAAGGATGAAATTCGCACTATCTGGCAACAAATCAATTTATAATCACTCGAATACTGGTATAGTTTTCTCGGTAGATAATAGTGAAAATATTGCGATATCAAGTTGTTTTACTGGCGCGTCTATATTGCGATAGAGTGTGGCTATTTTAGTTTCGCCTGTAGTGTAGGTTCCCTGTATATTTTGGTCGTACAATGCAGAGAGCTGAGTATTAAACTCCTCTATAAATGAGTCTGTTTCGCTCGATATTCCTATCATCGCCTCAGTTTTTTTATTTATAATCCCTATGGTATCCAAAACAGCTTTCGGCTCAGTAGATACATTTGCCACCGAAACTTTGAAAAAATAGTCTGATAAATTTTTACATATCGACAATAATTTTATTCTAAATCCGTCGTTAGTAATTTCAGTCACTTTTGTATCTTGAAGTGAGATTTGGGTACATTCTGATTGCTTTTTGGTCATCAGATCTATTTCGTTAATATTTCTTTGTTTGAGTTCAGCCATAATATCAGTTTCATTGATCCATGATGTGCTTGATTGTACAGCGGTTGGATTGAGTATCGTATCAGTGATAGAGCTAAACCGTGTACCAGCCAGCAGATTTTTGTGAAAATACATACTAAGTACAAAAAGCAAAATTACAACTAGTGTTCCAATAGCAATTACTTTAAGTCGCCTTATTACGATGGTATACTCTGAGGGTTGATCATAAGATGTGCTAGGTTTTGTGAGCGACTTTCCTGTGATATGGATACTCTTGAGTGCTTTAAAATTTTGATCAGTTTGGGAAATACCCTCTAGTATTATGGCGCTTGTAGTCAAATTGCTGTAGTCACTGACAAGATATGATTTAGTTTTGCTCAACCGGGTTAGGATACTGCCTTTTATCTTATCAATACATTGAAAATTTCGCCATTCCACACTTTTTTCAGGTAAAAATGAAAACTCAGAACTCTCAATAAGAGCTCGATCAGTAACAATATATCTTTTTTTATAAATGACAATTGCGGTAATGATGTACCAAAAAATAAGTGCAAGTACAAAATATATTATAACTATCAATATTTGCATCAACTAAAAAACCAAAAATACTAATCTTTTTGTGCGACCACTGCAAAACTGTGTACAACGCAGATATTAATAATATTGTAATAGCTGAATTCAAAATTGCGTGTAAAACAGCGAACCAGAGAGAGGGTTTAAGTATATATTTTGTATCTAATTTATCATGGAGTGACTTTGGAGTATCAGACATCGGAAGCCTAATAGCATATATTTTACAGATCAGCAAACAACTCAACACCTACCTTTTTCACCTCCCGCGACAAATCCAGCATTGACCTAGGCTCCAGTTTTAACCCAGCATCAGCCTCCAAAACAATCGTATCAAAAAATGCATGATACAAACTAGTCAAACTCTCATCTTGTGACAGAATCTCACATTCAAGAAAAATACATATCGGGAAAGTCAGGTACGATATCGATATCAATCGTGAGTTTAGCAGTCAGCGCGTCAAGTGTGAATTGTCCATGAGTTTCAAGCCTAATTTTTTTGAGATACACTCCGCTTGTACCTACGACTTTTTCTAGCGCTTTTTCAAAACTTATCGTTGCCTCTTCCTCAAATCGCTGACCATTTTTCGTAAATTTATGGGCGTGCTCGACCGTCACTGTGTCATCTAATTTCATAAAACGCACCCGTTCGAAATCCTTGCCTCCATCAGCGTTTTGGACGATATTGTATCGATAATCGATAAGCTCTTTTTTTACAAAAATACTCCCAAGATTGTGCTCAAAAAAAGCAATGACTTTTGGCAATTGTGCAATATCAGCACTATATTTTTTCTCGATTTCGTGATGCATAAAATAAGTATAATATCAATACAATATTTTGCCAACAAAAAAGGCAGCCCGCGCTGCTCATCAATTTTAACTATTTTGGTGCACTCGGAGGGGATCGAACCCCCGACCTACTGGGCCGAAACCAGGCGCTCTAATCCACTGAGCTACGAGTGCAGTCTTGCCACCTAATCCGAACTCGCCGCTTCTGTCAAATTGCTGGCACCGATTTTTTTGAAGAGTTTACGGTATTCAAGACGGGTTTTGTCACTCGAAATCGTCGACGCGCGGTGGTCTGATGGATTTATGAGTATCCACAAGTGTAGGTTGGTATCCATTTTCTGAATCCCATGCATAATTGCCTGCGTGAAATCGGAAATAATCGACTTTTCAACGGGAGTGTTTTTATCGGCAAACATTTTTTTCCAAAATCGGTGATGTGCACTCGAACTAATAAAAAACTCAGTGAGAGATGAGTCTGCTGCAAACTCAATGATGCAACGCGTCCCGGTCATGATTGATTTGTAAGATGGGTTGTGATGTGAGGTCAGCAGTCGGACAAACTTTTGCATGATACCATCTCGAAAAATGGCAATAAAAAAGTCATTGAACCCGATTTTATAGGCAAATCGTTCGAGCCAAGAGGTGTGCAGCAATTCCGGTTTTTTGAGCGCGGGTGTTTGGTAGGTTCCGAGATCATCCTCGTTGATATGTTCGTTGTGGGAGCGCACCTTTTGCCGTGCTAGTATTGAGAGTTCTTTGGCGTCTGACTTTGCGATATTACCGATACCGCTTTTAATAAATCCTACAATAGTGCGCCCTACGCTACGTTTGAGAGCAGGCGGGTCGACCATAATACAGAAACTCGTGTGTGCTTCGTTTCGTTTTTGCGCCAGTAGCGGCATCGCCCAGGTGCTAATTGACCACCCGTGATACAGCTCGATTTTATTTTGGATTTTGTACGAGACGAGGATTTTGTCATACACCGCCGCTAGGAGTCGATCCAAAAGAGTAGCATAATCAGTATAAGTTTCAATCAGTTCAAAGCGACGTACTCGACCAGATTTCAGATGAGTAAACTTGACCAAAAATGACGCCAGCTCAGGAAATATCACAATGTTTTTTGACCCGATCATTTTCTGCTCAAATGCGTTTTTGATGATGTCCGAGATACGCTCTATCGTGTAGGTCGACAGCCAGCCCTGCGCACCTTGAATACTAAAGTTAAATCCCTGATTTTTTTGCGGTGCGATCACCACGATCGATAGTTGCACACTCCACTCGGGCTTGAGTCGACCCAACTCTACCGAAAGAGTAAATTTTTCACCAAATGGTTTGAGTTTTGCCTTGACATCTGAGTCGGTATCCCCAAGTTCACTCTCACTTACCAGCAATTCGATCCGCTGGATATTGTTTTTTTTAGTGGTGTGAACAATCGCAAACAATCGCTCTTTTGAGATAATCTCGGCATCAAAATACTGCATTTAAGGGGGTTTTGAGCGATAAAATGAAAATTGTAAAGCTAAACCGCACTTGTGTATTGGTATTGTGTGTTTGTCACGCCTGAAGATAGCAACAATCTTTTTATACAGGTATTTTTAGCTCTTCCAAGCTCACGCTCACGATATTTTTGAGCCCATCTGGGAGCGGTTTTGTGCCGGTGGCTATCACGCGATCTTCATCGTGAATTAGCTCGGCTAGTACCGTTTGTTCCCTTCTAGTATCAAATTCATTAAAGACATCATCGAGTAGCCAAAGTACCGGCCCTTCAGTCATATCTCGGGTTACTTTTTTAAAAAATATGACCAGCGCTCGCAACTCACCACGTGAAAACTGACTAAAAACCAGAGCATCACCATTTTTGACCAGGATTTCATCACGCTGTGCACCATACAATACTTTTCCTGCCCGTACTTCTTTGTGCCACAGCATTTCCCAATCCACCGCTGCTTGTATGTCGCGCGTACGAATACCGGCACTATTAGTTTTCCACCACTCAAGCTGCAGTTTTGTGACATCGCTATCAATCCACACTTGAAAATTAGGAAGAATACCAACAATATACTCAAAATACTCCTCACGATACCGCCACAAGCCTTCCGAAGCACGCACAATCGTATCGTGGACACTTTTTATTAGGGCAATGTCTACTATGGCAGTACTGTCTCGCACACTTTTGATTAAGCGGGATTTGGTGGCTACACTCTTTTCGAGAGTAAATAGCAGCGATGCATACGGTGCGCCAAATCGTTGGAAAAGTAAGGTATTCCAAATCTCCAGTTGGCGAGTACGGGAGAGCGAAAACCACAGATTGTCATTGGGGATATAGCTATACACTCGGTTATTTGCCACAAAATCATCATTGGTTTTGAGCTGCAGACGCCCGGTTGGTCGAAGTACTCCATTTACAAAGTTTCCTTGCTCAATATCTTGGATCCCAAAATACTCAGCTCCATTTTTAATTGCATCCTTCAGGCGAGTACCGGGAAATGGTTGTGCCGTCCATAGAGTATACAGTGCTGAAAGCAGCGACGTTTTGCCGCTACCATTATTGTCCAAAATATACACCGATGTATCTGGAATATCCCAAGTAGTTTCATCAATAATCCGCCAATTTGTGGTTCGAATACGCATCGTGAATGGGTGTAGATTAGTTTTTTGTGTTTGGCAATCTGGCGCGCAAGCGGGCGCGCAAAATGGTTCGATAGGCGATTATGCACAACACCAATACTCCCAAAAACCCATAATACGACAGTGTTTCAGTGAGTCCAAACTTGGCTGAAAAGTGAAAGCTTGACCACGATACCCATCCAGTTGCGTCACTCAAAAAGGCAAAAAGCGTACTAATCGCAAGGTTGGTGAGTGCAGCAAACACCGTGCCGATCAGCGGTATGAGTGACAGCAGCGCACTGAGTGAGATTAGCGGAACTAACGGCGCCAAGATGATATTTGCCAGAATACTAGCAGGATTTACGGTGTCATTGAGCTGGGCTACGATACCAAACGTCGCCAGATACGCCCCCACACTCACCAGCACTCCTTGAGCTAGTATATTTTTAATATTTCGCACACGGCAAATCCAGATAGCTGCGATTACTCCAAGCGTTGCCATTATCGACAGCCAAAACGAGTACGAGTACAGATAAAACGGATTTATGATGAGCATCAGTATCACTGCGTAGAGCAGGGCACGCACCGGACTTAATTTCCTACCAAAAAATAGCAATATTGCACCTGTGAGAAAAAATGAAATCATGGCACGGATAATCGGTGCCTGCGGTCCAGTGATTATGAGAAAAACTACTAAAATAACGCTAAATACACCCAATTTTTGCCGTGGCGACCAGCTGAGTCTGCTAAACATCCACTCCAACAAGGCTATAATACTCACAATTTGAAATCCTGATACCGCCACAATGTGAGTCAATCCAAAACTGCGGATTGTCTCAGCGACCGGTTTAGAAAGTCCTGATGTGCCACCAATCAAAATTCCTTGTGAAAAGATAGCTACATCTTGGCAGGAAATACCGAGCATACTTGGCACAAACCACTGATTTTGGCAGGCATTGTGGAGAAAAACCGAGCGTATTATGTATTCAAAGTTAGCGATTGCTCGAGTAGTGCTACATGCAACACTACACTCAATTTGAGCAGTATCAACCCGTTTTATCGCGACACGTCCTGCATACCCGGCACTCATTTTCGAGCGATCCATAGTATTTTTTGCAGTATTTTCAAAGGTAAAAGGTTTAAAGTCACCAAGCACAGTTAGTTCTTGTCCTGGCTTGAGAAGTGAGGGTGCACTGGCAATCCAGCGTGTAGTAGCGTCGGTAGTGATATCGTATTCGAGTGCATTGTAGGGAGTTTTGTGGGCTTCAAGTATGGAGATATGCTCCCATTTTTTCTCCCGATTTGCTTCAAAATGCGATACATAATATCCACTCCACACCAAAACTGCACTCAAAACTATCAGTAATACAAGTCGAGACCCATCAAAAAATCCTAAGAGTCCAAATCTGGGCATTGACTTGACAAGATCGCATATTTATCCCACTTAGTCAAAGATACCTTCAAATTAAGGAACACATAGAGTGTATGTCACGTATTGGAAAAAAAATCATTGAAATCCCGAGTGGAGTGACTGTTTCGGTCGACTCTGCGGCTCATACCGTCACGGTACAGGGAAAGCTTGGCACGCTCTCAGAGCAGTATTTGCCGTTTCTTACCTTTTCACAAGAAGGTACTACGCTCACAGTTGATATTGCTG
>JAYUUP010000117.1:0-2358 GCA_043754825.1 bacterium
AATCAAGAGCAAGTCAGCGAAGTCATCAAGGGACTTATCGGTGGCAAACTCGCGATTGACGACAAAAATCTCGCAAATTTGGGTTGGATATTGGGCGCATTGCAGCTTGTCGTACTAGTTATGATTGCGTTTGTGTCCTGGCGCGCAGCGATTGTTGCCGCAATTTCAATTCCACTTTCCCTCATTTTTTCAATTAGTTATATCTATCTCATCGGTGAAAATCTCAATACGCTGGTGCTCTTTTCACTGGTGCTAGTCATTGGACTCGTGGTTGACCCTGCACTGGTGATCCTAGAGGCAATCCAGCGTAAAATTGACATTGGACTCAAGGGGCGTGACGCGGTGCTCGCAGCTATCCACGACGTTGGCAATGGACTGTTTATCGCGACACTGGTCAGTGCGATTGTGTTTGTACCCTTTGCAGTAATTTCAGGAATTCTGGGACAAATTTTCAAATATATCCCACTCACCGTAATACCGGCAATTATTGGTTCATACATCGTTCCGTTGGTGTTTTTGTCTTGGTTTGGATCACTCATTTTGAAAAAAACTAAAGGCAAAACTGAAAACGAACAAGAAAATCTTTGGGGCATTGCCAAGTGGCTCGTGGCGTTTAACCGCAAAGTACTGCATTCACCAGTATGGATGCGCACGTTGATTGTACTTCTCGGTATTATTATTCCGATTTCAGTTTCAGCGTATTTCTTTGGTAATCGGCAGATCAAACAAGTGCAATTTTCATCATCCGATAATGGACTTTTGCTTCAAATCAGCGGCTCATATAAAACCAATCTCACTACCGAGACACGCGATGCAACAACTCGCCAAATTATCACTATCGCCATGCAAGATCCGGATATTATCAGCGTATTTCCTTCAGGACGGGGTCAGAATTTGAGTTATTATGCCACGCTTACTCCGACTAAAGATCGCACGCAAAATGCCAAGCAACTCGCCAAAAAACTCTCTGATGCGATCCCTACCACCATCACTCAAAACTTCAATGATTTTTCAGTTGCTAATATCTCTCAAGGTCCACCTGGCACCAGCTATCAAGTCAGTATCTCAGTCAAAGAAAACGATCTCTCAGTGCTTAAAACCGGAGCACTCGGCGTGGGTGATATTCTTAAAAAGGTGTGCTCACAAAACGGAATTGTAAAAATCGGACCGGCTACCGACTGCACTCCAATCATTGAAAAAATTGACGATGGTTACACCGGTAAAGAAAATAAAGTCCTCGACGTAGTACTTAATCGCCAAACTCTCGAGCAAAACGGTCTCACAATCGCCAATGCTCCACAAACTGCCCTCGTAAATCAACAAATTCGTGCTGCGTTTGAACTATCCAATCCCTCCGAAAATTATAGTAGCATCGCAGTTGACGGTGAGAATATCGCAGTATTATTTGAAAAGCAATCGGCTATTCCAAAAACAGTAGACGTGGTAAAAACACTCCCAATTTTAGGATTGACTGGACAAATCACGCCACTCGATAGCCTGGCAACATTTGAAGTAAAAACACCTTCAAGCTCAATTACACGCATCAAAGGCGAAACTATCGGGCTTGTTCAGGCGGCGCTCAAGCAAGGATACACCGATCAACAAATCAGCTCTCAAGTCACCGATCTCGTAGTCAAATACTTTGCAGATGAAGTCAAAACAAAAGAACTTGGTTTAGCTAAAAATACGGTTACTTCATATAGCGAAGGCGGATCTGCCAGCTTTGTAAAGTCATTTACTGATCTGATATTGGCGCTCCTCTTGGCGATTATCTTTGTGTACACCGTATTAGTGATTTTCTTTGGATCATTTTCATTACCTTTAGTTATACTGTATACTATTCCGCTCACCCTCATGGGCTGGGTTCCCGCACTCGCAACGTTTGGTGGAGGGCAATTTGGATTTTTAGAAATTATCGGACTCATCATATTAGTTGGATTAGTGTGCAATGTTGCTATATTTTTGATTGATGCAGCACGGCAAAAAATTGCTCAAGGAATAGCTGAAAAAGAGGCGATTGCACTTGCATCAGGTTTGAGATTGCGCCCGGTATTGCTGACAAAACTTGTAGCTGGAGCTTCACTGGCACCACTGATCTTGTTTGCCGAAATTTACCGATCGCTTTCAATCGTAATTGTGTTTGGATTGCTCGCTTCTGGGTTTGTGTCACTTATAACCACGCCGATTTTGTTTATATTCTTCCGCTGGCTGTCCCGCGAGTATCGGCGCCTAGCATGGTATAACAAAATTTTATTTTTCCCCTTTCTGCTAATTTATATTCCAATAATGGGGTATTTGTACAAACGACGTCTTCAGGCGCAAAAAAATCTCCCGCTGCCACCAACCGATGTCCCACCT
>JAYUUP010000118.1:0-2337 GCA_043754825.1 bacterium
ATTTATCAAGTATACTCACTTTATGGAATACCGCACCGGCAGACGATTTTCAGGACTCAAGCGATTGTGGCGGCTGAGATATCGTGCTTACGCGGTGCTGGTGATATTTTTCTCGGTATTTATCGTCACTCAAGATACCCCAAATGCTGTTAAGACACTGGTATCTGCCGACTCCTTAAACTACCAAATAACTGATCAAAACCTCCTTGCTAAAAAAATTCTGGAGTACACTGGTGTAGCTAAAACAACTGCCGCTATTACCAGTATTGTATACAAAAATGACTCATCGCAGTTTATCGACTCCAATAAAAAGCTAGTAACTGAAGGCGTAGAGTACAATCGTTATAAAAACTATGGATATGTACTGCGCCCACCTACCGTCAGTTTTGCTGCAATCCCTGGACAACCGGGCGATCAATCCGGCACACCAGGTGTTATCCCGGCAGCGCCACCAGAACTCAACGACATCGTCCGCGCACCTCAAAATCCAGACCGCACCAACTTTATCGAGTACCCCCGCTTCAATATCAAAGCTCCGATTGAGTATACTACTCCAGAGGACGTCTACAACAAAAACGCTGACGGCAGTGTCGACTACCAATCGCCGATACTCGATGATCAAAATGAAATCCGACGTGGCAATTATACTTCGACTCCTGTGCTCAAACTCTTGCTCGATGGCGTGGTGCACATGGGCGGTATCCCTGGTGTCCCGCTACCTGGCGAGCTTGGAAATGCCTACATAGTAGGGCACAGCTCCAACTATAGCTCAGTCGCCTCCCCCTACAACGAAATTTTTAGACCACTTGTCAACCGCTCTGCCGAGGGTGATATCTTTTACGTGTACGATCAGCAAGGTCGCAAGATGAAATACAAAGTGTTTGAAAATGTCGAAATTCGCTTTGATGCAGACCCCGAGGCAGCCTACCAGCGAAACAATGCTGACTATCGCGGACGCCGCATTGTCACATTGCAGACCTGCAAAACAGTCTGGGAAAACGGCCAAGGCTGGGTACCAACCTACCGCTGGCTGGTACGGGGAGAGTTGGTGACAGAGTAAATATGTTATTGTAGTAGTTATAGTTGTCATCCTCGGGCTTGACCCGGGGATCCAGCACCCCCTGAACCTGTCATTGCGAGGAACGAAGCAATCCAGTGCTCCCGCACTCCTTCACAACTGTGAAAAAATACTCTTGCAAAGACCAAAAAAATGTGCTATGCTATATGTATCAAGCAATGCGTTAAACCACGCTGTTTGATCAATAAACAGCTGGTTTCTAACGCAAACAAGTCTCTCCGAGTCCCCGTGACTCAAAGGTAGGTATAATATGAAAAAGTTCTTTTTTGCCTTCGCTTTATCGGTTGGTATTATCGGATCAGCTGCAGCGCAATCTGCAACCCAGTCTCCGGTTGTCAACCAAATCAAGTCAGAATATCAAAGCCTGACTTACGTTTCTCAGCTCTCACAATCTGAAAAAGACGGCTATCTTGCCACTCGGTTCTCAGATTGGAAGACGATCCCGGTTTGGGGCAAAGATGCGGTAGTATTTCTTTTGAGAAATCACTGCATTGAGCCTGACGGTGATCGAGTGGCTGGACAGCAATTCAATGTCCAACAGCCCCTCACCACTCTTCGTGCTGGAAATGACGATCTTACAAAAAGAGTGGAGTTGTTTAAACTTCTCGCTCAATTTGCAGCTCGCATAGGTGGTGGTGAGTGTGCGCCTGGTGCTTTTAGCTCTCTTACTGAGCTCAAAGCTGCTCAAGACGTTCTCAAAGTTGCTGATGCTGGTCTTGCTAAAGAGCTCAAAGAGCTCAAAGATCACTTGGCAATTTTGCAGAAACGTCCTGATGGCGATCAAGTCGCTCGCGATGCATTGGCTGCTCTTCGTGATGATTATCTCTCACTTGCAAATCTCAGATTTGATATTGCTGATAAATTCAGCGGTATCAATGTCAAGATCGGCAATTTGGCAGATGAGCTCCTGAGACAAAATCAGGAAATCGAAGCACTCAAAGCTCGCAAACCACTTAATGGTCAACAGGGTGCTGCTGGATCTAACGGCACTTCTGGTGCCAAAGGAGACAAAGGTGAATCTGGAGTTTCTGGTTCTGCTGGTACAAACGGTATCAACGGCACATCTGGTGCAAAAGGCGACACCGGTTCCGCTGGTGTAGCTGGTTCGCAAGGCAACGCTGGTCTTTCTGGTCAAAAAGGAGATGCTGGTTCTGCTGGACAAACTGGTGCCCAAGGTGCTCCCGGACGTGATGGCAAAGATGGTCAAACCATCTATGTTCCCGCTCCAGCTGCACCTGCTGCCCCGGTCACTGTGACTA
>JAYUUP010000119.1:0-2331 GCA_043754825.1 bacterium
GGGCTCAAAGGCAAGCTCGCCCAGGTTCTCTTTGGCACTTTTAATATGATTTTCTGCGCTGATTCCCAGTGTCCGGCTCATTGCAGTTACTCTAACTGAGCTAGATGAGTGTGTCAAATTTACATCAAACCTTTTTCGAGGCGCGCGGATTCAGCAATCATATCCTGAGACCACACCGGCTCAAACGTCAGCTCAATCACCACTGATTCAACTTCATTGATAGCACCAAGTAAGGTCTCGATTTGTTCCAAGATACTATCGGCAAACGGGCAAAACGGCGTCGTAAATGTCATCAAAATAGCAAGCACGCCCTCGTCAAACTGCACACTATAAATCAGCCCAAGAGTGTAAATATCAAGGTTTATCTCCGGATCAATGATGGTTTTGAGAAGCTCGATTGCCTGCTGTTGCTGCAGATTCATGGCAAAATGATGGCGCTTAAATGCTGATTTGACAAGGTAGGTGTCTAGTTTTACCGTTTACAAATGCAGCCCAACCCGATTATTATATTTTATGGACCACCCGGAAGTGGTAAAGGAACTCAAGCAAATTTACTCTCACACGCAACTGGTATTCCATTTTTTGACGCGGGATATGCTTTTAGGCAGTTTGCCAAAATTTACCAGCAGAATCCAAGTGATGCACGAGCAGCGCGATCAAGGCGCATGGATGATGCGCTCAACGGCGGAAATCCGATTTTGACCGAGGATTATTTGTATATCGTAGGCGAGACTATCCAAAATGCAATTGAAAAAAATGAGTCGTTGATCATGGATAAACCGGGTGGTAGCCTGATACCTGAAGCAGAGTGGATGGATGAATTTATCCGCAGGCATGGGTTTGAAGTGTTATTTTTTCATTTACCGATTTCGGTTGAAGAGTCAATAATTCGAGTCGAGCATCGCTGGTATGCACCTGGCAGTGGAGAGCCGTTTGGTTCAAAAGAACTGGCAGTAGCTCAGTGTAAAACTGGCGATGAGCCATACCAACGCGCTGATGACATGAGCGAAGACTCCATAAAACGTCGATATGATAAACTTTACGCAGCACAAAAAGACACTATCCTCGAGATTTTTAATGCCAACCCGCAAGTGATGATGTATGAACTGGCAGCCAGTGAAGATTTGCACAAATTGCAGCAACAGATTATACTCACAGTACAAAAACATATCACCTTATGAATACATTTCCGACAGTGATTTTTATGTATGGACCCGCCGGGAGTGGTAAAGGCACGCAAACTGAACTTCTCGCACAAAAATTTGGCTATAGTATACTTGATATCGGGGTTGAAATCCGATTATTTGTAAAGCAGTTTATTTTGCAGCCGGAACACCAAAATTATGGATTGGCAGGACGTATGGAGCAGCGGATCAATGCCGGATTGCCGATACTCACTGATGATGCCGTACACTTTTTAGGGCAGAAAATCGAGGAAAAACTCAAAATGGGGGAAAAGGTGATTATTGATGGTGCGCTGAGATCTGTCGAACAAGCTCTGTGGCAATCCAAACTCATGACCAAGTACGCGGTGCCTGCCTGCCTGTTTCACCTCCATATCTCCTTTAAAGAAACTATCAAACGGGCGCAAAAACGCTGGTATGTGCCAGGTGCTACCAAGGTATTTCATTCATTTGATGATGCGGTGGCTGCAGCCGAACCGGGCTCACCACCATATCAACGTGAAGATGACAAAGAGGTTGGGATTGTCCTCAAACGCTACCAAACGATGTACGAGGACGTCTGGCCACGGGTACTCTCGGTATATCAGCTGGAGACAAAACTGCCAGTATTTGTGGTAAATGGTGAGCAGCAAATCGAGGAGGTGCACACTGATATACAGCGCTATCTTAACACCTATTTTGCGTAAAATTTGCTTAGAGTGATTTTGTGCAGTATACTCTATTTATCTTAGATATACCCTGCAATGCCCTCCTATCAAGTACCTCAATTTCTCGACTCTGGTGACAAAATTATCGGTCCACTCAATTTGCGCCAGTTTGCCTATGCTTTGATTGGTGGCATAATGGTATTTGGACTGTATCAATACATTTTGACTACGTTCAATAATACTCTTTGGGCAATTATCATCGCCTTTATCCCAGGATTATTTTTAGCACTGCTTGCCATTGGAAAGTTTAATGGGCGCGACGCTGAAGTGTATCTGTATGCACTCATTGCATTTGTCAGAAAACACAAAATACTCATGTACAAAAAAGTATCGCAAAATGAGGAGCTTGATGATCGACTAGGTAAACTCACGTTTGTGCATCTCTCAGACACACTCGACAAGCGCTACCAAGACGCACACAAAAACAGCAAGAGTAGTAC
>JAYUUP010000120.1:0-20578 GCA_043754825.1 bacterium
ATGCGATTGATCTAGTATATTTGGCACGCTGACTGTAAGTTGAGTTGCCTTGTCTTTGGCACGGATTCTCACCAAGACCACTTGATTTTGCACAAATAAGACACTCGGTTGAATTGTGATTGTAAATGCTGAGGGAGTGCCAGTATACAAAAATTGATTGGTTCCTGACTTCGTATAATCCACACCTGCAATAGTGATAATCACGCTATCAATATCAACTCCTGTCTCGTCATCGTGCACAATCATCGAAATCGCAGTACTCGCACTAGCCCCACTAGAGTTTTGCACCGGTGTGATATTGGTCGCATACGGCGGGTTGAGATCATACTGCGTGTGAAAACACTGCGCTATTTGCTGTGCAGAATTTGCAATATTGCCAAGAGTTCCTGCAGCTCGTGCTAAGTCTTTGATATCTAGCGTGAGACAAACTTGTGCGTCGTAAGGAAAATCTGTCGAGGGATTGAGCAGGATATTGCATGAAGGTACCGCGTTGTAGTTTGAAGTAACGCAGGCAGCTGAAATTTGCGAGTTTGTATTTGTAAATATTTGCGGCGCTCCGCCATTGACAGTCATACCAATTTGCAGTGTCGAGATATCCACCCCACTTTCATTGTCTAGTGCTGTCAGTGATATATTGGATCCGACTGGAATACTCGCCGCACCAGAAAGGGGTGAAATACTAGAAAAATACGGACGGTCATCGGCGTCAGGTACGGGATTATTGTCTTCGCGCAAAACATAGTTGCCACTAGTGACTGCATTGAGCATATCAATACCACTAATATTTGAGATATTGGAGTCGAGAGTAAACGTGGGACCAAACCCAGCAGTTACGATCGTTACCGGCGAACCAGATAGATTTATATCCTTGACCAAAAATCGTATCGTTCCAAATACTGCTGTACCACCACCTTGCAAAATGCCTGCTGGATCTGAAGTAAATCCTGTGAGTTTGATGAGGCCACTACATCCGGCAACTGTAACCGTATTTGACCCGTTTGGATAGTTTGGATAAGCACTGCCTGGAAAAATTTGTACCCCTGCAACTGTTGTCAGGGCATCTACCACATCAAGTTTGCATGAGTCAAATGCTACTTGGATGTCACTGGCAGTAGTGGCTTGATCGGTAGTTATTCGGATTTGAGTCTCAAACTGCCTTCCTACATAAAACGTACCGGTGCTTGGGGATAGGGCGTATTGTCCAGCAGCAAAGGTTGGTGTTGAAAATCCAAATAGTATTCCTAAGCTCAAAAATCCAAATAGCGCCAAAAGTTTAGTCATATTAGTTGTGGTTTTTGCCAAGATTAGCTAGCAATATTCCGATATCGAGAGCGTTTACGGTAGTATCACGATTGAGGTCGGTTTGAGTATCAGCGGAGCCTAAATTTTGCAATTCTTTTGCGATATCAAGTGCGTTTACGGCGTCATCGCCAAAGGGAACACTATTGACATCACCTGCTTCAAGGAAAGTTGTGAGCGAGTTGGTAAAGTCAAATACATTGGTTCCGGGCTGAATCACGATTCCTAGTACTACGAGAGAAAGGTGTTGCTGAGTTTTAATTTTGAGATCGTATTGCCCGGGAAACATCATCGTTACAATTGGATTGGTGCTATATCCATCAGAATCTACTGCCAAATACGTGTTGGAAACGGGTAAAAAGGGTGTGCTGATAGGTGTATTACTAAACTTTAGTGAAAAAGTAACCGTGTTTTCTGTGAGATTAAGTCCGCCAATTGGCACTCGTTTTTCTGGTGCGACCCGAAATGAAATCTGCACGGGAACCGGAGTTACACACGGTACACCACTAGTAATAAGATATTGCAATCCTTGAGAAATACCTGCCGCCACTCCACCAATCTGGCTACAATCAATGCTGTATTGAAGTGATCCTGATACCCCACTTCCTGCATTTGGGTTTCCCTCAATCAAATAATTTGGGCTCACAGTCGCCGCTGATACTGTAGTTGCACTTAAAAGTAACACCAAAGCTACCCACGCCCCATACTGGAGAATACCTTGCTGGATGCGAGCAATTGAGTACATTTTTGGTTTTTGTGCGCTTCAACTCTTTTTATAGAGAAGCAGTGTTTATTTCTTACTATTGTTTAGTATACTTGGTAAAATAGTATCAGTCAAAAAAATAATCTTACTCAGAAATATCAAACTCAAATCGTTTTCGCCCACTACCAATTGAATTTACTTTTAGCAATACAAATTGCCCTAATTCGTTAGTATTGTCAGCGTGTGGACCACCACAAAATTCTCGCGAATACACCACTCCATCCTTTTCAATAGTGTACACGGTGACAGCCGGTGGATATTTCTCACCAAACAATCCGATCGCGCCTATCTTTCTGGCCTCAACTTCAGCCATCTCTGCTTTTGTGACTAGTGCCGCACTATCGATAATTTTTTGCACGGCAGCCCTCACCTGCTCTACATCAACAGTATCACCTAACGTCACATCAAACCGCGCTTTTTCATTGGTAATTGCGCTGCCAACTTGGCGTACGTCACTGCCAAATAACTGTCGCAACACTGCATGCAAAATATGAGTTGCGGTGTGCAACCGACGAGTTTTATCACTCTGAGTCCCAAGTCCTGACTTAAATTGTCCACTTGAGGCGTCCTGTGATTGCTTTTGGTGCTGCTCAATCAACATTTCGAGTTGCTCTACATCGATAAACACACCATGCAACTTGCACTCACTTTGACTTACTTCAAATGGCACACCATGTGTCTGATACAAATTCCAAGCAGTATTGGTGGCAACTTCACTCGCCATCTCAGCATTTTTCCCAAACAGTTTTTCCCACTCTTTTCGCCCAACTAACATTGCTTTTTGATATTTACCACTCTCCGTTAGCAGTGTCTGTACGATTGTGTCCCGGTTTTGTCCCAGCTCATCATATACCCCCTCATAAATTTTGATAGTTTCATCCACAAGTTCTTCAAAATATGCAGGGTTTGCAATATCTATACCCAATGCCACACTCGCCGACAACGCCCTCCGTATCAACCGTCTCAAGACATACCCACGCTGTTTGCCACTGGGCAGCACGCCTTCAGCAATAATAAAACTCGCCGCCCGGATGTGATCAGCCACAATATACGAAAAATTCTGCTCTTGCATACTATGACTTTTTTTGACTTTTTGAAAGTTGACAAGCACAACAGCCATTTTGACAACAATATGTTTTTAAGCGATCAATTTCTTACTCAATATAAATTCGTTGAGTAAAGGAGTCTAAATGAAGAAGACATTGCAGTTTTTGGCGTTGGTTGTGATAGGGTTTCTCATTGGAAAAATAGCTAGCAAAAAAAATAAAGAGATCGCTGCGAGACAGTCGCATATTGATCCTGATTTTACCGAGAATTACGAATTTTTAATGAAGTCTGTGAATCCATGTAGAGCATCGCAGTAAAAAACATGTTTCGCAACAGCAGCCAAACAGTTATCCTTCAACACACCGCAGACTTTGGTAATTCTGGGCCATCAACCAACTTTAACAACTCCCGTAGCGGCGAAGACAACTAGAATACTTACACAAAAATACAGCACCCTGTCCAACGGGTGCTTTTTTATTGTTTTAGATTTGAAGGATTACTCTGCTGGTGTTGTTTCTACTGGTGCTTCTTCAACTACAGGCGCCTCGACTGCTTTTGCAACTGCTTTTTTTACTTTATTCTTTGCAATTTTCTCCTCAATTACTGCGGTTTTATTGTCGCGCATTAAATCTTCAAAACTCATCTTTTGTTTGCGTACCTTAGCTTTTTTCTCCTTGGTGTCTTCGTTTTTTGCAGCCAGGCGAGTCTTGAATTTATCGATACGTCCTGCGGTATCTACTAGTGCCTCTTTACCGGTATAAAATGGATGTGAGTTACCCGAGATTTCTACTGAAAATGACTCGATTGTCATACCGAGTGTGTACTCACTGCCGTCGAGCTCATCTTTGACAATTGCCTGAGGATAATACGTATATTTGCTTTTTTTCGCCATAATATGTTGATTTAGACTGATCTAATCTCGCTTTTGTGGATTTGTCAACTGCAAAACATAAAAAAACTCACCCGTTTAAGAGTGAGTGATGTGTAGAAATTTTACATTGCCAAATCGAGGAGTAACATAGCATCCCACTGAGACTGGCTGATAGTATATGCAGTAACAAGTGTAGCATCACCGGTATCGCTTTTCGGTATAGTTATTAACAGTCTTACTTTGGAGGTCTGTGTATAATATCCACCTTCTCTGGTATAACCAAACAGTTTGAGATAATCCATAGATTGTGCTTGTTTGTTGAACTTTTCAAAGTCAATACATACGATGATGCACGGTCCGTGATTTCCACTGCACCCAAGACCAAATCGCATAATATCAGTATGAATATTTTGCATGAACTTTGGCAAAAATGATATTTCTTTAAGTTCAGTCGGAGCATATTTCATTTTCAAGATAAACATAAGGTACATAAAATATCCCATAATATGCTCAAATAAATCTGATTTAGAGATAATTTTTGATTGAAATAAACTTTCGTTTGACTGCCGATTATGAAATGTATGCCGGGGCGAGAGAAAATGCTCACTCGGTGTTATATTAAATAGTCCGGTAATACCGATAATTTCACCAATGTAGTCAACATCAAGCAGTAAATCGCAATCTGAGTTTTGAGCGATTTGTGATAAATTTGTAAGTTTTGCCATCACTAATTCTCGATTATGTGCAATAAAGTTTTTGCTTGCTTCACCCTCATAAAATTGATAACTTAACCCAAGCGTCCTAGGCTCTACGATTTTCATAACCTGCAGTTTTTGCATGATAAAAATAAGAGCGCTGCATATATTTTGTGCTTCGAAAGGTCTGCAGTTTTTAGGCAGCGATTGCTTGATGGTTTGTACCAATTCCGAGTGAGTCAGGGTTACATTCATCGATAAATACGCCTGCAAATCTGCAAAAAGAAAGTTGACAGATTCGATTTCAAAATAGGAGCATCCACAAGGCAACAAATTAACGTTGAGCCTTTTGAAAAAAACGTCGAGGGCATTGACCTGAAATTTATTGAGCTGTTTTTGATGAGTTGCTGCGAGGCGTACTTGCCGATTGTAGTACTCGATAATTGCGTTGAGCAGCCGAATACCAATGTCATATGCTGTGGTTGGTTTATCTAACTCCGGGTGATTTCCCATGGTGTGTCTCCTTAGACTGTGTGTGACTTCAAGTCTGCCAGCAGTTGTAGCACATATTTTGCTTGTTTACAAGAGATTTTCTGTACTTTCGGGAGTAAATTCAGGACCAAGGCGGTCGATCAAAACGCCATTTAGGTGGTCAATCTCATGCTGAACTATGCGCGCCTCCCAGCCCTGTAGTGACTCAATCATTTTTCTTCCTTTTAAGTTTTGATAGGCTACTTTTATCGCAAATGGTCGTTCGATAATGTATAGCTTTTTTGGTATGCTGAGACATCCTTCTTCCATCTGCGTTTGTTTTGGTGATGCAAATACAATCTGCGGGTTGACCATGACTCGGGGCTTTCGATCCTTGTTAGTTACCACGATAATTTGTAGCAAATTACCCGTTTGTGGTGCAGCCAGCCCTGCACTCCCCTTGTCTTTTTGCACATATTCCAGTAATTCTAGTGCTAGCTTTTTGTGGGCCAGAGATAGTGGAAACGTCACAGCGATGGATTTCTGCAACAATAGCGGATTAGGAATGGTCAAAATAGAAAGCATTATGTTTATAAGATTGTCATACAAATAAAAATTGGGCAAGAAAAAAACCACCTAGATTGGTGGCATTGTGTTTGAGTTGATCAGCGTCCACTGCTTTGGATATTCAAATCTAAAATACTGGCAAAAAAAGATGAGCCTCCTTCCTTTTTTACTTGCTTATATAAACCAGATTGAATCATTACAGTGGATGTTTTATCTAGGTCTCCAAGTTCACTTTTTTCACCAGTTGTTTCTCTCGTTCGAATACCTTGTAAGTAAGCATTTACTGCTTTGGAACTTAAATGAACCGTAAATCCCAACTCCCACTCGAGCAGAATTACTGGATATTCCCTGCTGACTACGGCTGTTTGAACATTCATTATTTCCTCCTTGTGAAAACATAGTCTTTATAACGCAGAAACAGACGGTTGTAAAGGGCTACCTCAATAAGCTAACCATAATTTTTAACGCAATTGGTCAAAAGGCTATATCAACTCAGGTTGATTGGTGGACATAACAAACCAACGTTGTTGCTGCTGATCCTCTAAAAATTTGGTGAGCAGGTCAGCTGTACTATAGTCTTTTTGGCTACCAGCAAGGTTGATGATGGATTCTAAAAATTTGATATACTCATTGTGGCAGCGAGTCAGATGCTCTAGCATAAGCGTACTGTTGTGCGTGTCTTGATTGTCGAGTGGCAATATCGAGATTGAAAAGTCAGTTGGTACAAAATCTACCGTCACGCCCATCTGTCGGATACGCTCAGCAATAGTATCCTGAGTTTCATGGATCTCTCCAGCATGCTTGTCAAACATCAAATGGAGCGAGTAAAATCGTTGAGACAGTACGTTCCAGTGATAGTGCTTATAAAGAAAATAAAAATGGGCTGCACTCACGAGAAGTTTTTGGAGTTGGGCACTGATTTCCTCTGCATTGTATGGAGCTGAGATTTGGAGGTCTGTATTCATAGAATTTTACGATACTCGTCTCAATTTCATTTGTCAATAGTTTTTTTTTATGAAATTTGTAAACCAATTGATTTAGCGTAGTCCGCTCACAAGATACAACTGAGTTTCTTTTTGGTTTTGCGGACTGAGCACAGATGGTTTGCCGGGATTTGCCTCCCACAATAAGTGACTTTCTTCGATGGTGTTGATGTGATTTACTAGATAATCCACGTTGAATGATTGCTCCCACGGTGTCGTATCACCTTCATAGCTTATCAGATCTACCACTGACTCGGAAGCGTACCCGTCTTTGGTTTCAGCAGCAAATATTACTCGATTGTTCTCTGGATTTACTTTGATTTTTACTGAGTGAGTGTCGTTGTTGATGCGTGCCGAAAATAGCACTTGCTTCAGGGCATCAGAGACATCTTTGGTTGCAATTGAAAATGAACACACAAAACTTTGCGGGATAATCTTGTTGTAATCAGGAAATACACCCTCGCCATAGCGGATAATAAACTGCCCCTCCTCATTGCGAGCAATCAAATACTCGCTGTTAAACACTAGATCAATCGGATGTGCGGCATCAAAAAACTCGAGCATCGAAATTGACTTTGGTGGTGCAAGATAATTTTTGGTGTTATTTTCAAATGATGCAAAAAACTCAACTATCTTGACATCCGGTGCGAGCTTAGTAACTCGGAAACGATCAGTGGAGGCGACAATCAGTTTTTTTTCCTCTTTAAGCAATGTAAAGCAAATATTGAGAAACTCGCTTTGGTAGACTGTGCGTGGATTTCCGACAGAAACCTGAGCGATTTTGACCGCATGTGATAGTACAGCTGACGCGACCTGGATGAGAACTTCATTTTTTTCTTCATTGATTTGCGGTTCAGTAAACTCCACCACTTTTTTTACATCGATTCTAAGCGTATGCTTACTACGAGCTCCCTGCACCACCAGCGATTGCGTCTCAAGGTTAATATCCAATCCAACAATATCATCTGAAATCAAGTTGACCGCACTATAAAACAAGTCAGTCTTGATTAAAAAGGCAGTGTTTGGCTCTAGTTGCTCCAAATTAATGGATTTAAGGGCAGTTTTAAACGTTACTTGCTCATTTACAGCGCACAATTCTACCTTATTTTCATCACGGATCGCCACGCGGGTATAGGTATACAACTCGACCGGATTTTTTGGATTGCTAATTTGTGAGCAGACTCCCAATATTTTGGACAGTTTTTTCTGATCAAAGCTGATAAATGGCATAAATTTATGCACTCACAATGCGTGATTTTTTAGAGGCTGTCAACTACGGGATCGATTGACAAAATACACTGTTTCACGGTGACTGATAATGATGAAACCCATACTCTCAGCAGTGCTCATTGTCAAAAATGAATCGGCAGTTTTAGCGCGTACGTTATCATCATTGCGGTTGTTTTGCGATGAGATAATCGTAGTCGACACTGGATCCACCGATACCACTCGTGATGTGGCCCGTGAGTTTACTGATTTGGTTTTTGACTTTGTCTGGACTGATAATTTTGCAACGGCTCGTAGCTTTGCTGACTCCAAAGCGCACGGCAAATATTTGTGTCGATGGGATGCTGACTGGTGGATTTCGCCGGTTGATGCGCAAAAAATCGAACAGCTAAAAATACAAGAATTTACCGGAGTAGATGTCGTAAAAATGACCTGGGTCAACCGCTATGATCCTGACACACTTGCAGTACAGTGGAGCCAGTCGCACAATATTATCTATAAAAAGAATGTGTTTGAGTGGCATTTTCCGGTGCATGAGTATCTCAAACCAGTTGCCGAAAAAAAGTTAGTTTCGCTTGATGCACTCGATATTTTGGTGTACCACGACAAAGAGCAAAAACCACTGAGATATCTCCAGGATACCAGTATTATCAGCAGGTTTGCCGAGTCACTCGCCTCATCTAGTCCAGATTTTGTCAGAGCCCAGCTTTTCTTGGCTCAAGATAGTGAGTTTCATACCGATATTACCTTGGCGCTCAGTGCATACAATAAAGTATTAGAAAATACTACAGATTTTTCACTGATCGATTTTGTACAGGAAAAAATAATATTGCTACATCTCAAAAATAAAGATATTTCGGCCGCCACTGATTTTGTAGATCAAATCCCACAAAATAACGCTGAGTTACCACGGACATTTTTGGCAATAGCTGACTTGACTGCAGTGAGTATTTCTCCACTACTTGCCGTAGAAAAATATCAGCGATTTGAAAGCAAAATTTCACTACTACGCCAGGATAGCTGGGGATTTGATACCGCACGGTATGTAGAGCATCCACATTTTATGATCCAAAAAATAACTGCCAGTATATGACCGACCCAACTATTTCTTTTGTAGTGTGTACGTATCGCAGCTATACTCACAAATATGGCTGCATCGAGCTGACATTGGCTGCTATCGATCAACAAAAAAATATTGAGATTGTAGTGGTAGAAAATAGTGGGGCTGGGGTAGATCGTGAGCAACTCAAAGTATTTCTGGCAAATCACAATTTCAAAAATCCGATAAAAATGATCGAAGAATACGTCCCCGTTGGCAATGGGCGCAATGCAGGTGCACGCGCGGCTACTGGTGATATTATCGTGTTTATGGATGAAGATGTATTTTTGACGACACCAAATGCCGCATCATTGGTCCAAACCGCTGCTAAAACTCATGCCCACGGGTACAGTGCGACGCGCCCCTGGAGTCGAGATCTTGAGTGGTTTTCACGGCACCGCAAAAGATTATTTTACCAATTTTTACAAAGCGATTTTAATTATTTGCTCTCCCACATTACTACGCCCCAGCCAAAACTGCGCTCACTTCCCGTTACTGCAGCTGAGTATTTATCACGCTCATATATCGCAAGTTTTGGATATGTTACTCGAGCATTATTTGAAAAAACAGGTGGATATCCTGATAATTATGAACACAAACTTGGGAGTGAAGACACCGCATTGATGCTAAAGTGTTATTTGACAGATGGAGCGCCTGCCTCACTAAAGGATATTACTATCGTTCACCTCAACCACCCGCTACGCTATGACAACATGACAGAGGCTGAGTACGATAGCTACAGCAAGCATAACGAAAAACTTTTTTTACAATATTGTATCACCCAGGGAGTAGCAGGGTTCAATCCGTATAATTTGATGTTTCCCGAAGCGCCACGAGCTGCGCCAGTGATTTTAACAATCCAGGAATATTTGGCACAGAAAAACTAATATCGCATTAATTAGTTGAAAAATAGTATAAAACACGATTGGGGTCGCGGATCCCCGGATCAAGTCCGAGGATGACAATACAATCTATAGCTTGACTTTGCGGATACGAATATTTTTTGGAGTGACTTCTACTAGCTCATCATCACCGATGTACTCGATACAGTTTTCCAGTGTCATCAGTCGTGGTGGTGCCAATGTTATCGCATCGTCGCTTGATTTCGATCGGACATTTGAGAGTTTTTTGCCACGGTTTGGATTGATCTCGAGATCTTGGTTTCGTGCGCATTGCCCGATTACCATACCTTTGTAGACTTCAATTCCAGCGCCGATAAAGAGTGTACCGCGTTGTTGTGCGTTGTCGAGTGCATAACCCATTGTTGCCCCAGTTTCGGTACTTACCAGTGATCCGTGTTCGTTGGTGAGTGCGTAGCTTGAACGTGGACCATATCCATCAAACAACGCGTTTACAATCACGGTTCCCTTGGTGAGGGTGATCAACTCTGAACGCAATCCAATCATCGCACGAGTGGCGATCTTTGCAGTAAAGTGCATCTCTGAACCCGTCTCATTTGGGGCGATGTCTTGCATCTCGGCACTACGTGCTCCCAGCGTCTGCATGACTGCTCCTTGAAACTCAGCGGGTACTGACAACTCAACGAGTTCGTACGGCTCATCATTTCCTCTGAAAATTACTTGTGGCGCACCAATCTCCAGTTCAAATCCTTCGCGACGCATCGTTTCGATAAGCACTGAAAGGTGAAGTTCACCTCGTCCTGAGACAATAAATTTCTCGGTAGTTGCAGGGTTTTCCTCCACACGAAGTGCAACATTGGTTTCAAGCTCCTTGTACAGGCGATCGCGAATTTGGCGAGAAGTTGTAAACTTACCTTCTTTTCCTGAAAATGGCGAGGTGTTGACTCCAAACGTCATCTGGATTGTCGGTTCATCTACTTTTACCCGCGGCAACGCCTTTCCAAACTCAGAAACCGAAATAGTGTCTCCAATAGTTATGTTATCAAAACCGGATACCATGACGATCTCACCTGCCTCAGCACTCTCCACTTCTTTTAACCCAAGACCATCAAATACCATGATGCCCGATGCCTTGCCGGTAGTAGTACCCTTTTCACCTATCAATGACAAGTTTAGTCCTTTTTTGATAGTACCAGAACTGATACGCCCAGTTCCCATTTTACCTTTGTATGAGTCATATTTGAGTGAAAGAATCAAAATTTGCAATGGATTTTCTACCCCTGGATAATCAATAATATTTGGTTCAGGTACCTTTGCAATCACCGTGTCCAAAAATGGAAACAGGCTGTCCTCTAGTTTATCTGCTGAATATCCTACTTTACCTTGCACACCAATCGCGTAAAGTACTGGAAAGTCAAGCTGCTCATCACTAGCGCCAAGATCCAAAAATAAGTCCTCCACCTTGCCGAGTGTGCGGGCTGGATTTGCTGCTGGTTTGTCGATTTTATTGAGAACTACTATGATTTTAAGCCCGAGTTCAATCGCCTTTTTAAGTACAAATTTAGTTTGCGGCATTGGCCCCTCTTGTGCATCTACTAGCAATACTGCGCCGTCTACCATCTGAAGCGTACGCTCCACCTCTCCTCCAAAGTCAGCGTGTCCTGGGGTGTCTACAATGTTGATCTTGTGATCTTTGTAGTAAATCGAGGCATTTTTTGCAAAAATCGTAATTCCACGTTCGCGCTCCTGGTCGTTTGAGTCCATGATGAGGTCGCCAAGGTCTGAGACATTGCGGATTTCGAGAGCTTGACGGATGAGTCCATCTACCAGGGTAGTTTTTCCGTGGTCAACGTGCGCGATAATCGCGATATTTCGTAAGTTTTGTGTCATAGTGGCATAAATAAACCGGTGGCATCGTACCACCAGGATTGTTTGTAGTGAAAATCCCCGCTTTTTTTCGTTTTGTCAATCAACGGTAATTGTGGCATTGACAGCTCAGATGGTATGTATCAATTGTATCTCAATATGAAATTGCTTTGTGCACTTGCACTTGGTAGCATCTTGCTAACACTGGGATTTAATGTGCCAATTGTGGCGATTACCAGAGAACCGTCATTGGACATCGTGCCATCACACTCAGTGACAGTATTTGCTAGTATATTGCCTCAAGCTGGTATCCTCCCTCAAAACGATACTCACTTCAATCAAATGCGCGCCAAACAAATGCTGTCAGTATTGAAAAATCAATCACGGTACCCCTGGTCAGTTGCCTCAAATCAGATTGATATCACGACTAATCAAGAAACAGTACAATGCTCACTCACAAATCAAGTATGTATTGGCACGGTCTCTGGCACGGTCTCGATACCCCATTTTATCGCTTTTTTGGACTCGATTTGACTTTTTGAGCTAGTTGTGACCATATTTGGCTATGATTTCTCTCAAACACCTCATTGCAGCACCTGAGTTGTATCGCAATGAATTGAGTATTCGCAACAAAAACCCTGATATCGTAGCGAGTATCATCCAAATGTACGAGCAGTGGAAACAAACCACCAACGAGCTCGACGCGATCCGTGCTACAAAAAATGAATTTAACACCCGAGTCATCACGCTGCAAGGCACTGAAAAAATTGAGGCGATAGCCCACATGAAACAAGTCTCGACTCACATCGGCGTACTCGAACAATCGCAAACCGAGCTGAAAACCCAACTCGATATACTCGTTTCTAAAGTACCAAACCTCTCGAGTAGCCTGACACCACAAGGTCGAGATGACACCAACAATGTAGTTATCAAATCGGGTGGTATCAAACCGGAGTTTTTATTTGTGCCAAAACCGTACTATGAGCTTGAGGTATATAAACGCTGGGTCGATCAGCAAACAGGTGCCAAAAACATGGGGTCACGAGGATTTTACTTACGTGGTAGCGTAGCTCGATTTCAAAAAGTATTGTTTGACTGGGCTGAGGAACTGATTTTAGCACATAATTTTGAGTACATGTACGTCCCGCTGATGCTCAACACCCAGACACTCACCGGCACCGGGCATTATCCTGATTTTGATGGACAAATGTATGAAGTGCCAATCGATGAACAAAAGTCGTATTTTCTTATTGGGTCGTCCGAGCCGAGCATGATTAGTTATTACGCTGATACCAATCTTAAAAAGCTAGAAAAACCACTGTTGATGATGGCAAATACCACTTGTTTTCGTAAAGAAGCCGGGTCGTACGGCAAAGATCAACAAGGTATTTTGCGCGTCCACCAGTTTGAAAAAATCGAAATGAATGCATTGTGCCGTCCCGAAGACAATGAGTCTGTTTTTGCACTGCATTCTGAGATAAACGAACAAATTTTTGATGCACTTGGATTGCATTGGCAAGCAGTTGAAGTGTGCACTGGTGACATGCCCGCCAAACACTACCGCCAGATTGACTACGAGGGTTGGTTTCCGGCAGCTGGGTCGTATCGCGAACTTTCTTCAAATGGATCAGCATCTGACTACCAAAACCGCACCCTCGGTATCTCGTATGAAGACAATCTGGGTGAAAAACAAGTCGCGTGGGGGCTAAATTGTACCGGACTAACGATGCGCACTGGTTTGGCTATGATGGAGCAATTTCAAACTGAAGACGGACGAGTCAGACTACCCAAAGTTATAGCGATGCGCATGGGTTGTGAGTACTTGGAGTAGGCCCTGGACGAGGATGATTTTTTGTGCTAAATATTGTATATCTGAAATTGCAATTTTTAGGTAATTATACAGGAGGAGTGTATGTCGGCTAAAAACGAATACGATATGGTAATAGCGCAAGATATTGTAGTCGATCCCATTTTGGAAAGGAGTTTATGGAACATGATGCTCGAAAAAAGCAATATTCTAGAAATCGGCCTCCTCGGGATTGAGTTACTTGCTTATCTTGGGCAAAATACCACAGAAGCACTCAAAGCATTTTATCGTCATTTTTATCAGCTCGATGCTTTTCAAGCCAGAGTATACGATGTAAAAAATATTGATCTAGCATCGTTTAGATTCAAAGGAAGGTTTTTACCTTCACAACTTGACGAGTTTTGGGACGCTTTTAACAAAAGTTATTTTCCTCAATTAAGGACACATTTTAAACAACAACGCTCAGAGTATCAGCTCGGGTATGATTTTTATACTCTTACTCCGTCAGGTAAATTTTTATTGGATAATTTTTTGAAGCAAAACCCCCAGGTAAATACGTTTTATCAGTATCTCATTTTAAGTTTAGAAAATATTTTCAAAAATATCGACGATCTTGATGATGAATATTTTTTCTCGTATCAATTTCAAAGTGCGTTGTTGCCGTTAATCCACAACCGATCAGCGGTTACAACTAGCCAAATGTGGTATTTATTTCAGCAACTTCTACTTGAAAGTGGGCTAGGACGATACAACTCTTTAATGATTCCACTGGGTAAAGACACTCCTTTTAGAGTATCACAGCATCTGCGAATTTTATCAGAGCAAACTTTAAATTCAGGAAAGCTGCAGCTACATCTTAAAAATTTGCGTGCTCTTAAACTCGCCACCCCTCCTTAAGGGTGGTTTTTTATTGCCTCAGTAAGATAATTTTTAAATGATTTCATTGCCGCAAACCTCTCTAAAATTAGTATGATCACTGCAGCGTCTGATTTTTGTGAAACACTCACTCGCGATAGTGTCGTCCACGAGGTATATTTGATAAGATCAATATTTGGGGTATCTTTTGGGTATCCTCGTGGCACCGTTTTGAGCATATCCGGCTCGAGCCCACCAAAATACTCTCCAAATGGAACATCTTTCATTAGGCTGTGCAATTTATTGCCATGTAATTGGAGATATGCACGCAAATTTTTAAGTATGTCACCATCAGGCATCCACAATCCACCACCGATTTGGAGCCGTGCGTGATCATCCATTTCAAAGTAATATCCTGGGTGATTTGAGAGCATGCGACCTCGGACAAAAACCGCAGATAGATTTGTTTTGTAGGGTATTTTTGACTTAGAAAATCGAGTGTCGCGATTGATACGAAAAATACATTGTTTTGGCTCTAAAATACCGATTTCAGGGTCGACTTCGTGGAGTTCAGTGACGAGTTCAGTCACAATTTCCAGCCATCTTTCTTTTAGTCCAAGATATTGCTCACGATGCAATTCAAACCACTCGCGATTGTTGTGGAGAGACAGCTGATGCAAAAATGCGGCGTACTCAGTAAAAAACATACATTTATTTTAGATTGAGTTTTATTTTTTGTACATTGGGATCGAGAGTGTATTTTATAGCGGTGCGCTCCTGGGGATATTGATAAATATGAGGTTTCCACTCGGTTTCTTTAGTATCTTTTTCATATAACGTAAAATTATCGACTGCGATTTGGCTAGAAATTTCACTGGTAAATCGCGCAACCAACTCGTCGACAACCTCATCGCGTCGTTCATGCGCTATTTGAGCGATCAACGGTATTTGCAAAAGTGTATCACCGAGGTCAAATATTGGGATATTGTCACATGCTAAACTCGCGATAGCATGGATTTTTTTACTCAATATCTCGAGTTCATCACAGTGTACACTCAGCGATATGGTACCATTTGTAGACATATCTACTCCTTGTATTTTGTGAGTTTGGATCGTTGTAAACTCAGGCTGATACAGCAATATATGCAGTAGTTTTCTAAATTCTTTCAGTCGCAACACATCAACGGGAGCCATGAGTATAGGCAATAGTTTGATATGCGGCGGACAATACCGATGTGGATTGACACCTCCAAATTTACTGACTAGTTCTGTGCTGATGTTTTTTACCATACCGGCAGAGTGTGAGTCAAGCTGAATACCTACAAAATACTCGTTGTGTGGTAGCATAATTTATAATCATACATTTGCCAAAAAATAACCAATTGTCAAAGATATAGTATATGATATTGGCAGAAAATAAAAAAGCGCGATTTGAGTACTCTTGGCGTGAGAATTTCAATGCGGGGCTATCACTCTCCGGGGCTATGGTCAAGCAGCTGCGTGCTCGTAAAGTACCGCTAGTGTCGGCGTTTGTGATTTATCAAAATGGTCAGCTACAAATCATAAACCTTGGCAATAACGAAATCCGAGAAAATGTACCCCTACTCCTAGAGGAACGCCAAAAAAATCAGATTATCGGCGAAATCAAAGAAAAAGGGGTGACCTGCGTCGTGATTGATATTCACACTCATAAAAGATGGCTCAAAGCCCGCATCGCCATCGCCAAAGGTAAGACAGAGCATGACAAACGAGTCACACTCAAAGCGCGGGATTTGGATCGGGAGGAACGCAAAGGAATGCTATAAAAAACCTACTTGCAAAGTTTTCACAATTGTGATATAAAGAGGATACTTTCGTTTTGAAATTCACTCGGAAGTCAGGAGAAATTATGAAGAAGTTAATCATCACCGCAGTCCTTGCTGGGTTGGTTTCGGGAGCTCAGGCTCAGTCGCTCAAAGATGCAGGTCAAGCCGCTGATAATTTCATTAAGCAGGCACAGGAATCACTCAAGAAAAACCCCATATTTGTTTGCGTTTCATCGCCAGTCGATGCGAGTAAAGATTCTTCGGTTGCAATGATAACTGACCGTAGTCAGCGTGCTGTTATATTGGCAAAGACAAGTACAAGTTTTTTTGGCAATGCCATTGTCTGCGGAAAAGGTGTAGGTGCTATCAAATTCACCAACGGTATTACTTCTGATCGTAAAGAAGGATATGTCACTACTGTGGGATTTGATGGCGTAAAAAGAGTTTACTTTCCAATTGTATGTTCAAGCAAAAGTAACTGTAGTATAAAATACGGTACTTTTGGCTCTGTAACTGTAGAGCCATACCGACCTTGATCTTATACAACTACCCCCCACACCAGGGGGATTTTTTAAGTTTTAAATATTGTATTTTCACTTTCAATCTTTACAAAAAAGTGTATATCACATTTAATGTTTGTATCTCAATAGGGGGTGACGCGCGATGAAATCACTGGTTTTAGCAGATAAATATTTACCATTATCGTATTGGAAGGAAAATATTTCTGCTCATGTTTACGAGATAGTAATTATCGAAAAATCATCAATCTACTCACAATGGCAAAAAGTAGCGTCCGAGCTTCATTACTCAGCCACTGAAAAGTATACGTTTCCCGATATCGCCATAAGTGCACAAAATAAGAACCAGTCTCGGTTTGATAAGTGCACGCTTGATGATAAAGCTTCACATGATTTCTATTTTAAGTTATGTTTCGGCATTAAAAAAATGTATCATAAAGAGCGGCTTTTCTCGCAAAGAAGTCTTATTGTTACACTTTCATCAGTAGAAATTTTGAGGGTTCAGGTGAGCGAGTACACCACCCGCATTGAAGAAAAATTGGTACTTGGTTTGCACGTCTGCCGGGATCTTCAGGCTAAAGACAGCAAAACGCAAATTTCAACGATAAAACTTTTTTTTAATATTCCTAGCGTCTAAATACGTCGCCCAAAAAATTAAAGCCACCTTTTTACAGGTGGCGTTTTTTATGCAGCTGAATGGGTACAAATACTTGCATTTTCCTGAGTCAATGACTGAATATGTAAAGTACGAATTTTTGGAGTATCCTCTCTTACAAATAAGGCTTTTATTACCAACGAGTAGCAGTTTACGTGTTCTAGATTACTTATGACAAGCACTTCAACAATACGAAAACAATGATATTTGCCATCAAAAAATACCATAACAGCTTTAGTATTTCTCATGGCTTCAACGTGCTGATACAACTTTTCAAAAGCCTCCTTGTCCATGGGCACCAGCTGACGATTTTCGACCCGATCACTACTGATGAACTCATACATAGTAGCCTCCCCTTGGATTTACAGCTAACATGGTTTTTCAAAAGTAGACAATAGTTTTTTTTCATGGTTGTATAAATATATATGATATCGAGCAAAACTCGCCTCCACAAATTTATCTGGCTGACACCTGAACTGCGCAAAAACTACACCCGACCTGAAATCATGCGCAACATCGAAAAATATGGCGTACTAATCAGTGAAAAACCCTCCAACACTCGTCTTGAGTGGGTATACCCTGGACAAAATGTCACCACCCCTGACTGGCCTGAGCGCGCGGTTGCCCCAATCCAAGATATCCGAGTTTTACAAGAGACTACTGACTATATTATCCTTTTCAAGCCGTTTGGTGTACCAGTGCAACCCGGTGCCGGACATGTCGATGATACCGTGCTAAATTGGCTTTTGGCACATTATCCTGAACAAAAAAAGCTGATGCTCACTGCACCTGAAAACTCCAACATGCGTACCGTGGCAGGTCTTGTACATCGTATCGATAAAAATACGCAGGGTATACTGCTAGTTGCACGCTCTGCTGCGGTTCACTCCCAAATTCAAGATGAGTTTCGTCAGCGTCACGTCACCAAAAAATACCTCGCGGTCGTCACAGGCATCATCACCGAGTCGCACGATCTCCAGGGCTGGCAGTGCCGCGATAAAACCAATCCGATGAAACAACGCTTTTTTGAAAATGAAATCGAGGGGAAAAATTATGACATTGAAGCGCGATTTACCCACAGTATTATCACTCCCAAAAAAGTTTGCACTACACTAGACCAAACTCTCATCGAGGTAGAAATTAAAACTGGGCGTATGCACCAAATCCGCGTCGCCTGCGAGTATCTCGGGTTTCCACTGGTGGCAGAACATTTGTACAACAAACCACCCGTCGTTACAGGAAACAAATCAAATAAACTCCAAGATCTTTCGACCGCAGAGTTTGTAGAGTTAAAAACTACTATTTTTGGAAATGTGGAGTTTTGTTTGCTGGCTAATGAAATTTTTGTTCAAACAAATAACATTACTATAAATGGACGAATTGCTACAATATAGTTTTAATCACTATTGAAATATCGTCTACTTTAGAGCGAGTATTTCCTGTTGTAAACATTACCTCCACCGTCTTCACTCGAATAAGCTCAGCTATCTCCTGATCAGAAAGTTGGCTATTTTGTTCAAATATTTCTTTAATTTGATTTTGTGTGAGGTTATCACTGACCCCATCAGATACAATAATTACTTTGTCGCCGGATTGAATTGGGGTTAAGGCAATTTCTGCAGCATTTTTTGACGAATCAAGAACGTCTTCGACTGTTTCTGCACGATTACGCATCTTTAAAATAGCAAGAATATAAGGCACGTATCTTTTTGCAAGCTCAGCATCACTTGTCGCTATAACCATATTCTCTTCAATCGTTTTTGTACCATCTCCGTTTGCCAAATATTCTATAGCCAAAGTGTAAAGCTTGGTTTTTTCTGATGGATTTAATTTTGAATCACTTGTATATTCCCCTAAGGCAATTCCGATTTTTACAAATGGTGGATTTTTTTGATTAAGCTGCATTAACTCTCCTGATTGTGCGTCAAGTTTGAATATCAGGCTATCACCAACGGATCCAGTAATCAATTGCTTTAGACCATCATTTTCTAAAATATGTGCAAGTGCCAATACTGTATGCGGTCTTTCTTTCTTATCAATATACTTTAATGACTCGAGTTTTATGTCGTTAGCGGTTAACTTTAGTAAGTCTAACATGGCTTGCGTAGCTTCTGTCGGTGATACATTGAGTTTATTTAGATTTTTTTGTAAACTGGCAATCGCGGCATCAGCAGCTTTATCACCATTTTTATACCCACCCATACCATCGGCGATTGCAAGTGTAGTATCATTTTGAAATGCTCTATCATCACCTGACGTTGACTCAACCCGCTCAGAGGCATCGACTAAACTAAGCGAGATTGCAAGCTCAATATTTGCTGATTTTGAAGAAACTTTCACAGCAGGTTCAACAGGAATTTGTTCTTTATTTGATTCCTCGACTGATTCAGAAATTTTTTCAGATATGCCCGTTTCGATTTTAGTTTTCACTGCTTCCAATAGTGACTGTCGATAGGTATCCACTCCTGTAACAAAGTCAGCCTTGAGGCTTTCAATAATTTTTTGCCACTCTAATGCTTTTTCTAAGTCCTGAGGTTTACTATTTTGAGCTTTTTCATCTGTGTATTCTGAGATTGCTTCAAAGACATATTTTTGCATGGTGAATGATTTCTTGGCTGTGTCGACTATGATTGTACTTGTAGCATTTGCTTGGTAATTGTGTACTGATTTTGCAGACTCTTCAGTACCAAAACGCTCATTTTTAAATAGGAGTTCTACTACTTCGCCGGCAACTTTTGGATCCTTGTTTCGCTCATATACTGCATATATTTCAGTCAGATATGCGAGTCGCACTTGCTCAGAATACCATTTGACTGTACTTGATACAAAGTTTTCGTTAAAATTCTGTTTTGAAAATTGCTCAAGTGTCGTAACTTCGCGAGATACAATTTTTTCAAGTTTAGTTGCGTACTCAGGATTTTCTTGGAGAATATTATACATGGCGATAATATTTTGCGATTTTTTATCGCCACTGTCAGCCTTTTGGTATATTGATAAGGGTAATCCAGTAAATTTTTTTACTTCTTTTTGCTCAGAATCAGTTGTTTTTTCAGGTTCTTTTTGTAATTTTGGCTCGTCATTTTCTAGTTTATTTACTTCCTCCTTCGGCAATTCAGGCTGCGGTTCTAACTCTGAATTTGTTGACTTTGTTTCCACTTCTCCAATTTTTGCTTTTGCCTGATCTCTTAGT
>JAYUUP010000121.1:0-2326 GCA_043754825.1 bacterium
AAAAGTGATCGCGACAAAAAACCGAGACACCGAAATTACGCCGTATGTGGTTAGCTATACTTCAGGGGAAATTCAGAGCAAGACTATCTCGTATTTGACGCGTAATGATCACCTAGTGCAGGTTGCCAGTGCAATCAAAAGTACATCGTTCAATGATGGCCGAGTCAAGGCGTTGTCGTATCGAGTGTTCAATGAACTTTCACGTAGTTTTATCAACGACACCAACAGCAATTCGCAAGACGTGAGCACGACACCGCTCGATATGCAGCGGGCGCTCCAGGATATTCATGCAGATTTTATCGCGGGAGTGACCAGCGAAACACTCACGAGTGAGCAATCACAGCTAGCTGATGAAGTGAGTCAAGGAGCGATGACCTCGCTGACACTGCTGGCAAACTCTGACAACAAGATAAATGCCAGTGACTCAGCCGAAAATTTGACACAGAAAACTACTGATTTTGCGCAAGCTGCGATCCGCTCACAAAATGCCTGCGGGTCAAATTGCGGACTGACCAGTATCTCGGGACGAGCGGCGGAAATGGCACTTAGAGCAGCAGCAGCGGGTGTATCAGTGGCAGTGCCTGGCAAGGAGGCTTATAAAAAAGGCGTAGCGGCAACCAAACAAATTATCACCACTGGTCGTCCAAAAACTGATCAGGCGATGGCGGGATCATTTGCGCTGGCTGGCTCGACGATTACCAAGATGAACCAAACTGGAGATGCCGAAACCGTAGGAGTTGCTAAAGATACGCTGGCCTACATCACGGCGAGCATCGGGGTGGCCCAAGCGGCAAATGTAGGCGCCGCAGAAGGGGTAAAAATCATCACCAAAATATTTGAGACACCGGTCAACCGAGACTATGTCAAAGATCAAAAACCAACGTTTGTATTGCAAAATGACGTGGCAGGAGCAGCAATTAGCACATTGAGGCAGGTAGCAGACTCGACAACTCAAAACAAAATGGTGGCAACTGAGGCAATTCAGGCGGCGCTGGCTGGTGCGGCATATTTTGATCAGTCCAAAGATAGCGCACAAACTTCTCAATTTAATGGAGTGGCGATTTCGGTGTTGCAGCGGGCCTTTGAAGTAGTCAAAGTATGCGATACCACTGGAGGTGAGGCGTGTGCCAATGGACTGGCTGATCGGGAATTTATCGCGGGGGCCGTAAAAAATGCCAATAAAATTTTGGAACTCAAATACGTTCCAAAGTCAGATTTGACCCAAATTGCCAATATCTTGACGCTGTATATCAACAATATCTCGGCCGATGAGCTGCGCGCTCGCGATGTTGCCAAGGAGCTGTTTGTGTATGCTGATCAGGTGCTTATCAAGTCAAATATCGGCGATGGAAATAAAGGTGAAAATCTCAAACCACTGGCCAATGCAATGTTGCGGCTGTCAAACAAACTGGTCAAACAGCTCAAAAACTGTGAGGATATCCTCAATAACAACCCAAATTATCCCTCAAAAGGTGCGTGTCAAACGACCAAGGAGCTCACGCTCGACATGCTCAATATTTCGGGACAATATGCACGTAAAATCGATGGACTTGATACGGGATCCCTCGCTGAGTATACTAATTTTTTCACTAAAACAGTCGGTATCTCAAATGCGCCAGGGTATGTATTTTCACTGTCTGGACTGAATATGCTCGGGGCAATCGCTGAAGGACAGAAATCCTGGACTGGGCGCGGTGATATTGCGACATTTGCCTCGCAAACTATGGAAATCGCGGCAAAAGACAGGACAGTCGATGGTACGAGTGCCTTTGTGGGAGTGTTGAGACTAGCTGAAGGGGTAGGTGCCGGGGGTAACAATATTGGCTCAATCGCTCAAAACTTGACCAGTATTGTCAGTAAAATTGACTCTACCAAGCTCACTCCACAATACGCAGCAGAAATTCTCAACGCGACTGCGGGGCTGACCTATGGCTCGGTCAAAGGTGGTGGAGATCTCGGGACACTGCTCACCATTCAGATGCAACTAATTACTGCGGGGCAAAAGGACACCGAAACTATCAATCCATATCGTATGATTCAGGCACTCTCAGTTTCGGGCGTCGCGCAGAAAAAGATCGAGGACATGGCGAGTATCGATGACTTTTCGCTAATGTTGGCGGCGGCAAAAAACAACCTCACAGATACATTTTTAGGCGGAAACAAGGAATTGTTTGATGATTTAGGCAAAAATTTAGGCTCCATCAAATGGGAAGAGGTGACAGCATCGGCAAATGGCACCGCAGATGGTGAGGAGTGGCTTCGCCCGACTGGAGTAGCAACTGCTGAGGGGTTGGCGGCGATTATCAACAAAGCGGATTTTAAATCA
>JAYUUP010000122.1:0-2300 GCA_043754825.1 bacterium
ACTCCAAAAAGCACATTTTTTGCAATTTGAAGCGGAGCTGCCTATTATCGTCGTATCTGGTTCGGTAGGCAAGAGCTCGACTACGCTGCTCATCGCCCAATTACTGGAACAAAATAAAATCAACGTTATCACCAGCACTACCCAAACGAAAAATTACAATACACTCAGCGGACTTGCGATGTTGCTCTCAGGTCAGTTTTTTTCAATGGATGCAGTCGGGCGATTTCGTGGCTGGGCAAAAGTGTTGTGGCGCATAATTCGGGTAGTTTTCTCTCCTATTTTACTCACCAAGAAATCAGCACTTGTCTTTGAAATGGGCGTAGACCATCAGGGTGAAGGTATTCAGTTTGCCCGCATTTTTTCACACATCGATATATTGGTAGTCACCACTGCAACTTTGGAGCACGCATTTGGTTATAGTGACACATTTGACACCAAGCTGTACAACAAACTAAAAGAATTTCTTCCTCGTTCACTTTACCTTGATTTGGAAAATGATCACTTTAGCACAATTCTGAGAAATAGTGTCTTGGAAAATTTACGTTTGGCACCGATAACCAAAACCATGATTGTGCCACCGCATTTGGATAGTATTGATAATCAGATTATCGCAGTGACCGACCAAAAAAGTACGTTTTTTACTGCAAAACCACAGCGTGAGATAGATGGTAATCTTACTGTCGATGGCAAACCATTATTTGGTGGCGGGGAGTATTTACTACCGCTGACTTTTGCTCGCAACCACCTTATTTTAACCCAAATTGCAACTAGGTTTGACCTTGCTACCATCAACCTTGCATATCTTACTCTCCCTGTTAGCAGATTTGGCAAACTCTCGGGTATCAACCACACCACCGTCATTGATAGCACCTACAACAGTGACCCCGCCTCACTCTGTGGTTTTCTAGATATGCTTGAGGAAATGATCAGCATCGCACCATTTCACGTATTGGTTTTAGGCGAAATGCGCGAACTCGGCCCCAGCGCTTCGGTTGCTCACTACGATATACTGGATAGACTCCAAAAAATACTCATCAAACACTCCTCAATTGATAAAATAGTCTTAATCGGCGCCGAGTGGAGTCAAAACTCTCTACAATCACACCTTATTTTTGGTCATACAAAAGTAACTTTGTCACTTAATTCTCGCGCAGTAGCCAACGATCTCAAAACCATACTCTCGCCCTACTCGTGGGTCTGGTGCAAAGGTTCTCAAAACACTATTTTTTGCGAAGAGGTAGTGACCGCACTACTACAAAATCCTGGTGATAGTACAAAAGTATGTCGACAAAGTGATACGTGGAAAAAGCAAAAAGATGAGTTTTTTAGCAGAATTTAATTTATTTAGCTTTGGATCCCCGGGTCAAGACTTGGGATGATAAAGCCGTAAAATACTCTTGCCAATACTTCTTAAATGTGATATAAATAATGTAGAGGTGCATTATGCATAATAACTCAAAAGTTGGGGCGGCCCAAGGAATCGTTGAAGTAAAATCCCACTCGACTGCCAGTAAATTTTGGTGGGGAATGTCACTATTCCCATTACTGACTAGTGGTATTATGTTGGGCGATGGTTCACCGAAAGAAAAAATAGTTTGGGTGATTGCCTTACTTGTCACTCCAATTATTATCCGAATTATCGATGTTGTTGAAAAACGATATCGTCGAGCTCACCAAATAGATTAATTTTACGTTAATCACCTACCCCCTACTCACCTAGGGGATTTTTTTACGCCTTTGACCAAACCAGTTTTTCCTGCCAGACTCATAAGATGAAACGAAATGCGCCACTGCGAGTCCATAAAAAACCTGCACCTGGCAGCGAGAGAACATCATTTGTCAGCAAACCAAAACCCATCCCAACTTCATGGGGCAAAAACGCCCAGTGGTACGATAAGATGGTCAAATCCGATGATAGTTACCAGACACATGTCATCCTCCCCGGACTCAAAAAAATACTCGACACAAAACCAGGGCAAGTACTGCTCGATGCAGGATGTGGTACTGGATTATTTTCTCATGCATTTGCGGCGCTTGGTCTGAGAGTCACTGGAGTTGATATTGGCGTTGAGTCGATAGCAATTGCCCAAAAAGAAGCGCAAAAAACCGAAAATTTTGTCGTAGCAAGTGTCGAGAGTATGCCTCAAATTCGTAGCAGTACGTTTGATCATGTCATCTGCGTGCTGTCACTGCAAAATATCGAAAATGGCAAGCAAGCACTACAAGAAATGGTCCGAATTTTGGCACCCAAAGGCACTCTCACTCTTGTCATCAATCACCCTACTTTTCGCATCCCGCAG
>JAYUUP010000123.1:0-2293 GCA_043754825.1 bacterium
TCATACGTCTCACTGGAGTCACCGCCCAAACCATCACTGGTATCGCAGGCGGATCTGATGGAGAGTTGCTCACGATTATCAACGCGGGAACTATCGCTGCCACTATCTCAAACGCAAACGTCGGATCAATAGCCGCAAATCGCATCCTCACCGGAACTGGCGCAAACATCACGTTGGCACCTGACGCATCACTCAACCTGGTTTATGACTCAGGGGCGAGCAAGTGGCGCGTAGTCGGAGGAACTGGTGGATCATCTACCAACTCATCCGCAACCCTCGGTGACTTTGCTACAGGTGGAGTAGTAGGTACAGCATCGGCAACTATTGATACCAATAACAACCTCAACATCGCACAGACAACTATAGGTCAGGCTCTCTCACTTCCTAACCCTACAATTACAACTGCTGGCAAAGTAGTCACCGTGTCCAATACCGGTACTGCAATGTTCACAATGTACACTACCCAAATATCTACGGCATCTCCTTCAGCATCATTCGTCTGGAATGGAACAACTTGGAATCCAATTGGAGGAACAAGTAATGTAGCGGCGGAGTTTGGCTCTCAGACATTTGCTGGTGCTTTCACCACTGGAAGCTCTCAGGATGCTACAACCAACCCAACTTTTGTAATTCCTAGCGCTGGTACTTGGGATATTGAGGTTGCTGCCCAATCAACTGGAGGCACGCCACTTGGTGGAAGTTTTGCTTTAATTGGTATTTCGGATAACAGTAATGTTATCTTAGCTACCCAAAACTATGCTATAGCTAACCAAGATGGTAGTGCTGCTGGATCGCTGCAAGGATCTGGTTATGTTACAACTAGAGTAGTAACAACTGGACCTACAACTTACAAAATCAAATATGGAAACCCTGGACCTGGTGGAAGTTCTACAACTGGTAGTGTCAAATGGCAAAAACTTTCAGGTAACTCTCCAGTCGGCGGACAAAGTGTGGATACAGGAGTGCTCGGCCCATCAGGTAGTGGTATAGTATCAGGTTCTGTTATTACCTTGGCAAGTACATCTGGAAACATAGCAGTAGGAGGTAATTTGTTTACTCTAAAAGCAGGTAAAACATATCAAGTTCGCGCAGTATTAAGGTTTACAGGATATACTGGCAACTATGTATTGTATGAAATACAAACAGCAGCTGGAGTTCGCCAAGGCACTGGTGCTATGCAATTCAAAAGTGCAACGAGTGCATATTCCGAAAGTGATCAACAAGAAGCGTATGCTTTAATTACGCCAACAGTAGATACCACATACAAAATAGTTACTACCGTTGTAGAAACTGGATCTGTATCAGTATCTGTACCTGAATCCTTCGTAAGTATCGTTCAGCTCGGTACCTCAGCAATAGTTGGTGGACTTTCTGCTGGTCTTAACCAAATCACCGCAGCAACCGGTACCAACACAATCGACAACACAAACTTTGCTCAGACTTGGAACTGGGGCACCGCAACGACGCAGACAGGTTTGATGGCGCTCACTGCAAACACGTTGACTACGGGTGGACTGATGGATCTTTCTACAAGTAGCAATGCGTTTACTTCTAACACGGGTCTTTTATCGGTACGCAATATGGGTACTTCGACGACAGGTGTGCTAGCCAACTTCCAAGCAAGTGGTATCAATCAAGGACTCAAAGTATTCAATAACGGTGTAGTGGGTATTGGTACATCGGTGGCCGCTCCATTATGGTCAAATGCAAGACAAGTTTTGATGTTGGGCGATACTGGATCTGTAGCTGGTGCGAGCAACCTGGCTTATCTCGCTAACAACTGGTATTATGATGGCGCCAATGATAGACGCATCACTACCAATCCTGTCACTCGCATGGAGCAACTCAACGGAGGATTCAATTTCCAAACCGCAGCTTCCGGCGCTGCCAACTCTGTGATAACCTTTACCACTGCGCAATCCTTTGAAAACAACGGACGCTCCAACTTCAATACTGCATCTGGTACTACCAACATACCTACTGTAAGCCAAGCTCAAGTACAAATTTCAGCTGCTTCGGGTACAGATGGCTTGAATATCAGAGGTGCAGTTGGTAACAATATCATCAACTTGTATGCTCCGACTACTGGTGTTACTACTCTACTCAGTTTCCGCAACGATCAGGGTGGGGCAGGTAGCGAAAATGGAAAAATTGCTATGACCACGACCACTACTTCTTATCTCACAGCTTCAGATCAAAGACTCAAAACTGACACTGGAACAAGTGCAGCTGGATTGTCTGATCTTCTTAAAATCCAAGTACGCAACTTTAAATGGAAGAGCAGTGGAGAAAT